>DAIAVG010000271.1 GCA_027445725.1 Acidithiobacillus sp. | reverse complement strand
CTCGGCGGTCAGCATTCGGCCGTTCTCAAACAAAAAGTTCTCTACATTCCCCTGGTAATTGGTTGGAGCGCCGCGCCACAGAAGTGTGTTTACGGGGGCGTCGTTGGTTCTACAGCCAAGGTTGGCACATTGCCAAAGGATCTGAAACCCTGCGTGCCGCAGGGCCTGTTGATAGTTTCGGATGAATTCCAGGGGAGAACGGTCTTCGGGTACGTTGTAACGAATGTACGTCACCTGACCCTCTACGGTCTCTGAACGGGTCAAACCATTTTTGCCCAAGGGACCGAGAGGAACGGTGATCTCGTCATAATGGGCGGTTTTGTAACCATCAATGACACTGCCAGGGTAACGTCCCAGATAGGGCAAATCCTGTCCTGGTTCGTCCAGTGCAAGGGCGGGGCCGGTGAACAAGAGCGGTAGCAGACCGAGTCGCAGGATAAACGTGCGCATGCTTTTCACTCCGATTGTGACCATTGGTTCAGGAACGATCGTTTGCCACCAGCTCTTTTGTTTTCGATGGTTTTGAGCAGGCGGGCCAAGAGCATCCTCCGGTTGGGTACCCCGTGCCGTCTGCACATGACGGCGATCCGGGAGCGGATGGTGCTTTCACTTTGGCCAATCTGGGTTGCAATCTCATTTTGACCGATTCCCTCCACGAGCATTTGGGCAATACGTAAGTCCGTCGGAGTGAGTTCCGGGTGAAAAGGTTCTTTGGTTTCGAGGGAAGTGTAGAGAATTAGTAACTCCGCCTGGATATCCCTCAGTTCCGTATGGCTCAGTTCTCTGGTGATCTCCAGGTGGCATAACGCGATCTGCGTGGGCGTGAGGTTGCAGAGGATACTCATCGCGAGTTGCGAGGACGTAGTGATGCAGTAGGGGTGTGGGTTCCCGGCGGTGGCCTCGCGCTGCGCCCGGACGATCAATTCCCGGGGCAGGGCAGGCCAGCGTCCGGCGGGGTAGCGCCACCAGGAAGTCGTCTGCCAGCCTTTGCAATGACGGTGCAGGCGATAGACCTTGATTTGTCGGAACCAGCCCTGCTCTCGCCATCCTCTGGCGATATCCGTGGGTGATCTTCCCAATGCGTAGCATTTCAGTGCAGGACCCGTGCCGCACGCCGCGGGTTGGGCCAGTAGGTTCAGCCACATATACGCTCCCTCCGATATGGAGATTAATTTATACTATGATGCGATAGTACCGCCCTCGGTGCTGATGTCAATATGTACTGAAACGGTTCGCTATAATGGCTATTCTGAAGCTATTATTTTTGATTTGCCGTTAAAATAATAAACAAATACAGTGAAATATAATTTATAGTACGTGATTATTGAATATCTGTTGCCGATCTGTGAATTGTGTTTTAATGCAGAAAACACAATAGCGCCAGAGGTAATGGGCGGAAACTGGCGTAACCCACAGGGTATTGGTGCGATTTCGTCGGGAATCGGTAATCGGATCCAAAAAGGGGTGGAGGAGCGGATGGTAGACCAAAATGTACTTGGTATTCTGGTGTTCGCTGCGGTGGCCGGATTTGTTTTTGTGGCTCTGGAGGCAACCCGACAGGCCTTGTTGAAGGGGCGGGCGACCTTCGCCCGCGATGGGCAGGTCAGGTTGGCGGAGTTGTTCATCTTTGCGGACCCTGATCTGTTATGGAAGCTGAACGTGGCGCTGGTGCTGATTGTACCGCTCACGGTCTGGCTGTTGCTGGGGTCGCCGGTGTTGGTCATTGCAGCGGCCACCCTCGCCGCATTGTTGCCGCGTTTTGTATTGCGCTGGTTGCGGAAGCAGCGTCTGGATCGTCTGCAAGTCCAACTGCCGGATGCTCTCATGATGCTGGCCAGCAGCTTGCGCGGTGGCGCCAATTTGCAGCAAGCCATGGAGGGGCTTTCCCGCGATCTGAGCCCGCCTATCAGTCAGGAACTGGCTCTGGTGGTGCGGGAGCAACGTCTGGGGGTTGCCTTTGAGGAGGCTATCGACCATCTGGCGCGACGGGTATCGTCGCAGGATGCGCAACTGGTATCCTCGGCGCTGCGCATCAGCCGAGAGGTGGGGGGCAATCTTGCCGAAACGTTGGCGCGATTGGGAAATACCATCCGCAAACGATTGATGATGGAGCAGAAGATTAAAGCATTGACGGCACAAGGCCGCCTTCAGGGTATGGTGATGACCGCATTACCGGCTTTGATTGTTTTTGCACTCCTGCAGATCGAACCGCAGGCCATGGGTGCGCTGTTCACTACGATACGGGGCTGGGCAGTGCTTGCCATCGCCATCCTGTTTGAGGTGCTCGGCTATTTGTGGATTCGAAAAATCGTGAGCATTGAGGTATGAGTACGCTATGGACACTATCAGTAGCCCTCGTCACCGGGATTTCCGTCGGGCTTTTGGTCTATGCGCTGGGTGTGCTGGTGCGGCAGATGGAGCCTTCACCGAGGGATTATATGGACCCCCTGCCAAAGGGGTTACGCCTGTTCTGGCCCCTTGTGCAATTCATCCGGTCCACGGTGATTATTTTTATTCCGGACCGCCTTCTGCTGCGTATCCACCAGCGATTACAGCGAGCGGGCGTTAATTATATGCTCAATGCTGGGGAGTTCGTGGCGCTCAAATGGATCGCGACTATTGTCCCATTGGTTTCTATCTTATTATTCTACATGGCGTTAGGATTTTTTAATATCTGGCTGAGCTTGATGGCCGTGTTAATCAGCAGTTTTTAT
>DAIAVG010000270.1 GCA_027445725.1 Acidithiobacillus sp. | reverse complement strand
GGGCGTTGCGTTCCACGTACCGACTCACCATGAGCACGTGCGATCCGGACTGCACCGGAAAGCTCTTGAATCGCCCCTGATATAATGGTCCCCATCCTACCGTCCCATGGGCCACGCGCCACCGCATCGCGTGCGTATGCGCCAGGAAGCGGAAATAGTTGGTTACCTCCTCCTCCCCACGCGGCCAGACGACAAAGTGCCAGTGGTTCTTCATCAGACACCAACTGACGATCCGCAACGGCATCCGCGCGTACGCCTCCAGCATGATCCGCACGAAGGCGGCGTAGTCTTCATCGTGGCGAAACAGAGTGATACGCCCCGCCGCACGATTCAAAACATGATATACATATCCGCCGGGACAACGACGCGCTTTTCTGGCCATGCCATTCTTTTAGCACAACACCACCCGCCTGTCAATACTAGCTGCGTCCCCGTTTCATTTCTCCGCTCGGTTTGGCCGGCTTCCGATCCACTGCTGATTCCGTAATTTATTCATACGCCGGTATCATAACCGCCACGACGCGGGGGATTAACTCTCATCCCCCGAAACCCGCTTCTCTCTTTCCCTCCGAATTGCCCGGAGATAGAATGGCGGCGTCCAAGTGGATCTGTGTGTAACTGGGTTCAGTACTAAGGTGAGGACACATACTTTCTGGAGTTAGTCGCGATGGAAAACCAACCGCCCGGTACTCCAAAAGACCACATTCGTTACTATTTTGTGCTCCTGCTGGATATTCTTGGCCAGAAAGAGCAGTTGAAGAAATGGGAACAGTTGCATCCAGATGGCACCATCACGCCGGAAATGAAGGAGGGGCTGCAAAATTCGCTGGGGCATGTGCTCAATCTTAGGAAAATCTTCTTCAAATTCTTCGAGTCCACTGAGATAGGCAGTCAGCAAAGCGTTCTTCGCCAGTGGATCGCACTGAACCTGCAAACGGGTTCTGAGCGCGATCGCTACACGGCACTCTCGGTTTGCAATCCGAAGTTGTTGCATTTTTCCGACATGTTGGTTGCATATTCGGCAGCGGCGGCAGGACCAGCCAATGACTGGAACATCATGGCCTTATATCGCATGCTGGCATCGGTATGCAATTTGATACCGTCCTTTCTTGCACTTAGGATCCCAATACGTGGAGCCATCTGCGTTGGAACTGCGGTGGAGGCTGATGACATTGGTTTCTACGGTCCGGCGCTCGCCGAAGCGCATCATCTTGAAAGTAAGGTCGCTGGCTATCCGCGTATTGTGGTTTCACCAACGCTACGTGATTTTATTCGCTCACAACCGCCAGAGAACAACGGCCCAGCCGACCAATACGTTCGCCTCGGTTTTGAACTCTGCCAGTCTATGATCGCTGATGATTCAGATGGTTGGACTGTCGTCGATTATCTTGGTAATGGTAGTCGTAGCTTGCTTGCGGGCAATAAACAATTGGCCCAAACACAACGGGAAGCCGTTGCCCAAGCTTCCAGGTTTGTTACCGATGAGTGCCAACGGTTGATTCGCGCGGCGACCGCGGAACCGTCAGAAACGACCGAGAAATTGGCGAAAAGGTACTCAGCCCTCCATGATTATTTTCAGGGGCACCGGTCCATTTGGACGGCATGAACAACTCCCTAAACGGCGGGCCGGCCTCCGTTTTGTTTTGATAGCGGGTCAACATGCCATTCGTAACGGTTGGGATATGCTCACGGTATAGGCTTCCTTCGAGGCCTCTCTTGATAGCAATCTCCTGCTTTTCCCAGCATATATCGTAACCACCCCACCCTCGATCATTTTGCGGAATCCGCGAGGGAGCCTCCTGGGGATACTTCCGGCATTTACGACATAGCTTTCCGGAATCTGATGCGTATATGCGATATTTCCTGGGTGCATCCCTTGCGGAAAATGTTGACATTGAAGCTATCCATATCATCGATCCAAACGCTGACGCCATATTCCAACGCCTGATGGATAGAGGCCACTACGGAGCCCATTTTATGGACCTGCTGCGACCGTATAATCGATGGTGGCACAAAGACTAAATCCGTAACATCATCGTGGCATGTATTTGCATTGCCACTCCCCGGCGCGCTTTGCTATCACGCCAAAACTTCCGCTGAATATGCAACTGCAACGGTGAAAACCGGCCTGATTCCCTCACCCCATTTTCCGCGCAATTTCAATGGCCAGATGGGCCGATTGCTCGGCGTATATCTGCGTGGCATCAAGACTGGCATGCCCCAGCGTCGCCTGGGCGGCTTCAATGCCGTGTAACGCCCGCACACGCGTCGCCCAGGCGTGCCGGATCTGGTGGACGTTCCAGTTCGGAAATTCCACCCATTCGCCGCCGCGCCGGCGGATACGTTCACAGGCATAGTGGATGCTGCGCGTGATGGCCTGTGTGGTCCACGCCTTGCCGGGTTTCCGCCGGTCGCGTGGGTCTTTGGCTTTTGGGTACAGTTCACGATGCGCCATGACCGGGCTGAATATCGGTTCATGGATGGCGACCATGCCCAGATAGGGCTGAATCGCTTCCTGGGCCTGGGTGCCGAGTTAAATGTTACGATCAATGAACCCATGATTTGAGCATAAAATAGATCTAACAACATCCACTTGCAAAGAGTTCTATAGGTGTTTGGTCGCCCCGATTTTGGCCGCAGGCCAAAATCGAGCCGGTGAATTTGGAGCAGTGGAGCAGGAGAGCACACAAGGCTGGGAATAAAATATTGCTGCCGCAAG
>DAIAVG010000269.1 GCA_027445725.1 Acidithiobacillus sp. | reverse complement strand
ATTCCCCGCGTCGCAAGGATAGCGCCCCGGCGTTGCTACGTGTTGGCCCCTGTAGCAGTCGTTGGACTAGACGCCCGAGGATGCTTCCCGATGGTCTATTTCGATACTGCTGGTATCCGCGACTGTACCATACTGGCCACGAACTCGAGAGCCAATGCGCCATTATGCACCAAGTGCGTGGTGTCCGTCATAATTTTACATGCCTATGAACCATTCTCAGCTGAACTGATAGGGCGGGTGCGATTGACCAGCAATATTAACGCATTGCAGTTGGCGTTTGCCCGCTGCGCGAAAAATGGGCTGCCCAACAATACTCATGATATTCATAGAGTTAAAGATTCCCGCTGAAAATAGTTCAGAGGCCTGTAATTTTAAAACGCATGAATATTGCTAGGGGAAAGCCATAGTCAAGATGAGGAACACATTATGATCAGAGCACGATTACTAACATTTTCCATGGCACTATCTACAGCAATTGGCTTCAGTTTTCTTTGCATGCCTGGAGCTGAAGCAGGGGTAACGCCTTCATCTTGGTCCATGTATGCGTTTCAGCCGGGCCATAATGCCTTCATAAAATTACCATTTCCTGCGGTTTCGTGGACCTTTGATGTGCCCGGCGCGGCGGCCGCGCGGAAAGCGGTTCTCAATAACACAATCATTCGTGATCTCGTGGGGTTTCCTATTGGGGTTTCTGTAGCGGATAATGCCGTCTTTGCGCCTAATGACAATGGGAACTTGTATAAGCTCCAAGCAAAAACCGGTAAACTCGAGTGGGCCTTCAACGCTTACAATCAGTTGATGACTACACCGGTAGTAGCTGGCGTCGATGGCAGAACGTTAGTGTTCGTGGGCGCTGGGAATTCGATATTCACCTATAGCCACGCTAGGAAATTCGGCGTGAAAGATGCCCAGGTGATCCGTGGCAATGATGTGTCGGCGATCGACGCCGTCGATGCGGCAACCGGAAAACTCGTATGGACCTACCGGACGAAGGGAGAGGACATGCCCAGCGCAGTATTCGATCACGGCATGCTTGTCTTTGGTAACGGCGACGGCCATGTCTACGCCTTGAATGCTGCCAACGGTACCCTGAAATGGAAGACCTTCATCCAATCTTTTGTCAGCATGTCTTCCGCAGCCCTTGATCCCCGGAACAACGTAGTCATTGTCGGTGGAACCCATCCAAGTAACATCTACGCGCTCGACGCTGCAACGGGCAGGCTTCTGTGGAAAGTGCACCCCGCCCATATTTTCTCCAGTAGCGGTGGCGACGGCACCTGGGCGGTAGCCGGCAGACTCGCGATTGGGCAGATCGAGACCAGGACCAAAGGGCAAAAGTCGGTTTCAAATTCGGAAGAATTAGCCATCGATATAGCGACCGGGAAAGTGGTCTGGTCGACCACACTAGGTGCCGGGAAGACGCCGCCCAGGAACAAAGATGCCGTACCAGCCGTTGACCATGGGGTGATCTACACGGGCAGTCCGGTCACCCATCGAGAATATGCTATAAACGTTAGCAATGGCCGAATCCTCTGGACCACTCCGCTTAAAGTGGGCATGAAAGCGGCGCCCACCATCGTGCAAAATACCGTAATTCAGCCTACCGCTAACGGTAACATCTTTGCTCTGGCCAGAGCTAATGGAAAAGTCATACACGTCTTTAATCTGCACCAAGGCGGATATGGTCCTCAAAATGGAGTAGCACTCGGAAAAACATTTTTTATTGGCACCAATGCTGGATTCCTGCAGGCTATCCCTTTGAAAGAACTAGGCGTGGATGATTAGAACGCACTAATCTTCTGTTGTATACCAGTTGTTCACGGGCAATAAAGATGTAATGGATGCCTCCCCTTATAGGACCGGCAGCGGGGAGCTCCACGAGTAGGCAGGGAGCCCTCGCTTGAACCGAACGGCATCAAAGTGCCAAGGTGGAAGTTCATCCACAGATGGGTCAAGGAGGACTCGCCATGAAGGTTACAATTTATGGGTTGGATTTGGCAAAGCGCGTGATGCAGCTGCACTGGGTAGATTGGGATACCGGTGAAATTCATCGCAAGCAAGTGAAGCGCGGGAAACTCCTCGAGTTCTTCGTGAACCGTGAGCCCGGAATCATTGCCATGGAGGCTTGTGGCAGTGCGCATTACTGGGCGCGGGAGTTGGGCAAGCTGGGCCACGAGGTGCGGTTGATTGCGGCGCAGTTCGTGCGGCCCTTCGTTAAGACCAACAAGAATGATGCGGCAGATGCGGCGGCGATCTGGGAGGCGGTTCAACGGCCCGACATGCGATTTGTCGCCGTCAAAAGCGTAGAGCAGCAATCCGTTCTGACCTTGCATCGCGTGCGCGAGCAGTTGATCAAGATCCGCACCATGCAAATCAATGCGATCCGGGGCTTGCTCTATGAGTTTGGCGCGGACCTTCCGCAAGGTCGGGAGCGGGGAATGAAAGAGATCCCCGCCGCCCTGACCGAACTGGAGGGTAAGGTTTCGGCCATGGCACTGGACACACTACGCCAGCAGTTAAAGCGCCTGGGCGATCTGGACAAGGATATCGTCGCCATAGAGATGTTGCTCTGGAAGAAGGACCAAGAGGATGTGGTCCGGCTGATGGCCATCCCCGGCGTGGGTCTCCTCACGGCGACGGCCATTCTCGCCACCGTAGGAGATATGAAATCGTTTCGTTCTGGGCGGGAGTTTGCGTCGTTCCTGGGACTGGTTCCCCGGCAGAGTGGTACGGGTGGCAAGGTCCG
>DAIAVG010000268.1 GCA_027445725.1 Acidithiobacillus sp. | reverse complement strand
CCTGATTGCGGATCCGGGAAGGTTGCCCCTGCCCGATTTCCGGCGCGCACTGGAGGCGGCCCTTGATGCCGGATTGCGCTGGCTGGTGTTGCGCTGCAAAGCGGTGCCTGACGGCTCCAGCGCCGACGTGTTGGCGGCACTATGCGCCGGGGCGTTGGCGGGGGGTGTGCAGGTCTACCTCAATCATCCCGACCCCTTGCCCGGCTGGCCAAGGACCGGTCGTCACCTGACCCAGGCGCAGTCAGACGCGGGCGTAAAACCCGATGAGGCATTCGGGGTGTCCTGTCATGATGCCGCAGGGCTGCAGCGGGCGGCGCGTCTGGGGGCGCGCTACGCCTTTCTCTCGCCGATTTTCGCCACCCCGAGTCATCCGGGTGCGGAGGCGCTGGGACCTCAGGCTTTTGCGGCGATGGCCGCTGAATCGTCTCTGCCCCTCATTGCGCTCGGCGGAATGACGGCAGCACGGGTGCCGGAGGCGCTGGCGGCAGGTGCATGCGGTGTGGCGGTGCTCTCCGGTATTCTCGAAGCGCAGGATCCTGCGGCCGCTGCCCGCGCTTTTCTCCGGCACTGGGACCGATAAATGGCCCTGGTTTCCATCGTGATTCCGCTCTACAACGAGATCGACAATGTCTCGCCACTCTGTACAGCCCTCAGCAATGTCCTGGGGGACGCCGACGCCGAGGTGATCATCGTCGATGACGGCAGCCGGGACGGGAGTGCCGCAGCGCTGGACCGGGAGGCAGAGGCGCGCGGCGCGCGTTTCAAAATCATCCACCTGCAACGGAATTTTGGACAGACCGCGGCGATGCAGGCGGGGATTGATGCCGCTCAAGGCGAAGTGATTGTGACCCTGGATGCAGATCTGCAAAATGACCCGGAAGATATCCTGCCGCTGGCGCAGCACTTGCTTAAGGAAAATCTGGATGTGGTGGCGGGTTGGCGAAAAAACCGGCAGGACAGTCTGTTGTTGCGCAAGATTCCGTCGCGGATGGCCAATCGTCTGATCCGCCGCCTCACGGGTGTTTATTTGCATGATTATGGTTGCACCCTCAAAGCCTATCGTGCCTCGGTGATCAAGGGCGTGCGCTTGTATGGCGAAATGCATCGCTTCATCCCGGCCTGGCTTTCCACCCTGACTTACACGGATCGCATCGTTGAGGTGCCCGTGCGCCATCATCCGCGTCGGGCGGGGCAGAGCAAGTATGGGATCACCCGCACCTTGCGGGTGCTGGTGGACCTGTTGTTTGTGAAGTTTTTTCTCGGCTACAGCCAGCGTCCGATGCATTTCTTTGGGGTAACCGGGCTGGCGCTGCTCAGCATCGGCTCGGCCATGCTGCTGTATCTTTTCATCGATAAATTTGGTTTTGGTGCGGAAATTTCCGGGCGCCCTATGCTGATTGCCGGCGTGCTGTTTTTCCTCGCGGGGCTGCAATTCCTCAACACCGGTATCCTCGGCGAGATGCTGGCGCGCATCTATCATGAGTCTCAGGATAAAAAGACCTACGTGGTGCGCCACACCGTACATTTGGATCCGCCCGCGTGAAACCCATTCCCATTCTGATGTATCACAATATCTCAACGGCTCCCAAGGGGGTCAAGCTGCGCGGCCTTTATATCTCCCCCCGGCGTTTTGCCCGGCAAATGGCGTTACTGCACTGGTTGGGTTATCAAGGGCTGTCCATGTCTGCAGCCATGCCCTATCTGCGCGGAGAGCGGAAAGGCAAAGTGGCGGTAATTACTCTGGATGATGGCTATCGGGATAATCTCGAATATGCCATGCCGGTGTTGCAGCGCCATGGTTTTACGGCAACCTGCTACGTGGTGAGTGCCGCCATCGGTACCGACAATCACTGGGATGCGCAGCAGTTAGGCACACATAAGCCACTGATGAACGTGCATGAGCTACACCGCTGGCGGGAGGCGGGAATGGAGATTGGGGCGCACAGCCGTCATCATCCCTGTTTGCCGGAGTTGAGTGAGCCCGAGTTGGACGACGAGGTGGCAGGATCCAAGCGCGAGTTGGAAGGGCTTTTGGCGGTGCCGGTGACCCAGTTCTGTTATCCCTATGGTGCGGCGGGGCTGCGCGAACGGGAGGCGGTCCGGCGCGCCGGTTTTGCCGCCGCGGTGACCGTGCGGCGGGGTCGCGCCCTGCCCGGTGGGGATCTCTTTGATTTGCCACGGGTGATGGTCGGCGGGCATCACGCGCCCCATGTTTTCCCCCTGCAACTGCTGACCCGGCATGAGGACCACCATTGACCGCCGCCCCGCGTCTGCTCTGGGTGGGCACCAACCCCGGCGGTGGTGGTACGGAGACGCACATGATCACCCTGAGTCGCGCCCTGGCCGAGCAGGGGGCGGAGGTGCATTGTCTGGTGCATCCGCAAGGACGGATCGCGCAGGCGCTGGAGACTGCGCCGGTGACCCGGCATTTCGGGGTCTTCCGCAACAGCGCCGATCCCGGCGGCATCCGTGCCTTGCACCGGGCTATCCGGATAGTGCAACCGGACTGGGTTATCGGCAGCTTCAGCAAGGAATACTGGCCGCTGGCACTGATCAGCCGCAGTGCGGGACGGCCGCTGGCTTTGTTCCGGCACATGGATTTGCAATTGCGGCCCAGCACCCGCTGGTTGTTGTCGCGCTGGCCCCTGCGTCTGTTCGCTATCTCCAATTACCTGCGGGATCGTCTGATTCTGCAGGGGCTGTCTGCAAAGCGGGTGGAAGTGTTGGCGAATCCCCTGCGCCTGGCAGA
>DAIAVG010000267.1 GCA_027445725.1 Acidithiobacillus sp. | reverse complement strand
CCCGTAAAAAGCTCCGCCAGCCCGGCAACAAAAGCAATGACGACATAGACCATAAACATCGTCACCCCCAGGGTCATTCTGTCCCGGTCAACTGTAAATAAATCGCCCCGAGAGGCGGCAGCACCAGTTCCAGCGAATAGGGCAGCCCCATCCAGGCCAGGGCCTGGGCCTGCTGCGGCAAGTTACCGATATTGCCGCCGTGATAAGCGCCCGCATCACTGTTGAAGATCTCATGGTACCGACCCGCCCCTGGCACCCCCAGGCGATAATTGTGCCGTGGCACCGGCGTAAAATTGAACGCGGCCAGTACGAAGCCGCCATCCCGATCCCAGCGCAGAAAACTCAATACGGACTGGTCGGCGTCGTGACAATCCACCCAGGAGAAGCCCTCGCCGTGAAAATCCTGCACATGCAAAGCCGGGATATCCCGATACAGATGCGCCAGATCCCGGCTCAATCGCTGAATACCCTGATGCCAGTCCCAATGCAGCAGGTCCCAGTCCAGGGCCTGCCCGCAATCCCACTCCCGTCCCTGGCCGAACTCGTTGCCCATAAAATTCAGTTTTTTGCCAGGATGGGCGAACTGGTAACTGAAGAGCAACCGCAGGTTGGCAAAACGCTGCCAGGCATCTCCGGGCATCTTGTCCAGCAGTGAACGCTTGCCATGCACCACTTCGTCATGGGACAGGGGCAACACGAAGTTTTCCGTATAGGCGTAAAGCTGGCTGAAGGTCAGATCGTTCTGGTGAAAGCGCCGGTAGACCGGGTCCTGCTCCAGATAAGCGAGGGTGTCATTCATCCAGCCCATATTCCACTTCATGGAAAAACCCAGGCCGCCCACATAGGTGGGGCGGGAGACCATTGGCCAGGACGTGGATTCTTCAGCGATGGTGAGGATACCCGGATGGCGCTCATTGAGGACCACATTCATCTCGCGCAGAAAATCGATGGCCTCCAGATTCTCCCGGCCACCGTACTGGTTGGGAATCCACTCGCCTTCCTGGCGCGAATAATCGCGGTAGAGCAGGGACGCCACCGCATCCACGCGCAACCCGTCGATATGGAAACTGTCCGCCCAGTAACAGGCATTGGCCAGTAGGAAACCGCGCACCTCATTACGCCCGAAGTTAAAAATGTAAGTGCCCCAGTCGCTGTGCTCACCCTCGCGCGGGTCGGCATGTTCATACAGCGCGGTGCCGTCAAAACGCGCCAGCCCCCAGTCATCCTTGGGGAAATGCCCCGGCACCCAGTCCAGGAGCACGCCGATGCCCGCCTGATGAAAGTGGTCTACAAAGGCGCGGAAGTCATCGGGGGTACCAAAACGGCTGGTGGGCGCAAAATAACCGCTCACCTGATAGCCCCAGGATTCATCCAGTGGGTGCTCCATCACCGGCATCAGCTCAATGTGGGTATAGCCCATGTCTTTACAGTAGGCCACCAGGCGCTCCGCCAGCGTCGCGTAACTGAGAAAATGGCCCGCCGCGTCACGCTGCCAGGAACCGAGATGCACCTCGTAGATGTTCATGGGGGCATGCTGCCAGTCGTGGCCAGCGCGCGCCGCCATCCAGTCCTGATCGGCCCAGACGTGGTCCGTGTCCACCACCCGCGCTGCGGTGCTGGGTCTGAGCTCAAAAGCATGGGCGTAGGGGTCGGTCTTGACAAAGACGGCCCCGGAATCGCGGTGGCGCATCTCAAATTTGTAGATTTCGCCAACGGCCAGATCGGGGACAAATAACTCCCAGAGACCGCTCAGGCCGCGCGCGCGCATGGGGTGAGCGCGGCCGTCCCAATCATTGAAATCGCCGACGACGCTGACCCGCTCGGCATTGGGCGCCCAAACGGCAAATAATACCCCATCCACTCCCTCGTGATGGCGGCGGTGCGCGCCGAGATGACGATAGGCTTCATAAAGGCGCCCCTCGCCGAAGAGGTAAACCTCCAGATCCCCCAGCACCGGGCCGAATACATAGGGGTCGTAGCGTTCGTGAAGCCCGTGCCGGTCCTCCCAGCGCAGGCGGTAGGGCACCGGTATAGCCTCGCTCAGATGGTTGAAGATGCCATCGTGATGGCTCTGCTCCATGGCCACCCATCCCGCTGGCGTCTGTATCTCAACAGCGAACGCTCCGGGTAGAAAGGCCCGCTGCACGGCCTGTTGACCGGCCACATGCTGGCCCAGCCAGGCGAAGGGGTCGTGATGGCGCGCCGCGCGGATAGCCGAGCAGTCTTCGCTTTCGCCGGACAGACCGGTCGCTGTACTGCCGCGCTTTTGCATTGCCGTCACCGCACCCTCCTCTACCCGCCATCCGGGGTGAACCCGTTCTCGCTTTGATATCATGCCACCGCCCTTTGAGCATAACACATCCAGAAAGCAGCGCCGCTCCACCAGACGCGCGGCTTTTTCATACACAGAGTCCTTGCCGCCACCGGTTAAGTTCAGTACCTTAAAAGCCAGCGCATCGGCAATCCTACCTATACTGCAGGCAGGATTGTATCTATGCCAAAAAAGGAGAGGGTCATGTCGGAAGAAGGCAGTCTCGGAGTAGCCAATTCACCCCGCTTCGTCAGCAACCTGACCAAGAATACCCTCGCTCTGGTGCTCGCCGGGGGGCGCGGCAGTCGTCTCGGTCCACTGACCGACTGGCGCGCCAAACCTGCCGTCCCCTTCGGCGGCAAATTCCGCATCGTCGACTTCTGCCTCTCCAACTGTCTCAACTCCGGCATTCGTCGCATTGGCATCCTCACCCAGTACAAAT
>DAIAVG010000266.1 GCA_027445725.1 Acidithiobacillus sp. | reverse complement strand
GGCGGTCGAGGGCAAGAGTGTCTATCAGATGGGCAAGCGGGGCACGGCGGCGGTTGCGGAAATCGAGGAACTCATCGAGGAGGTGCTGAAATGACCAGTACATTGGAAAATAAGCTCAACGCGAGCATGCAGAGTCCACGGCGGCGGAGCACGACGGCCAAGAGCCCTGTGGCGGCGGAGTCAGAATCCACCAGCAAGACCGCGGCGAGCCTGTCCAGCAAGGCGCGCGTAGCAAAGACGGCGGAGGCGAGCAGCGACCTCAACGCGGGTGGCGGTCGAGAGCTCAATCCCCAGCGTATCTGGCCGGACTGACCCACCTCCCATCATCATCGTGGGTCTTGGACGATCGCCACAGCGGTCGCGCTCCCATTTACCCGGAGGATTGCCAGCGCCCCTATGGCTATATTGCTGACAGACTATCCCGACGTACTCGAAGCGCTTGGCGAGGATGCCAGCCAAGTGCTCGAGGCGAACTGGCATGAGGCTGCGCGGATCTTCAGCAAGCGCGGGCTCGAGGCCTATCTGGAAGGGGCGCGCAGCCTGAAGTCCCTGGGGCGGGGCGTGGACCTCGTGCTCAGCTTCATCGAGGCAGGGCCCCATGTGGCACGGGAGATTGGTGAGCAGGCGGTATTCGAGATGCTCTCCACGGCCATCCGCATGTTTTCCAAGACCAGTGCCGAGGTCTTGGACCTCTTCTTTTCCACTGCCCCTACCGTCGCCCAGCGCTTGGGCGAGATCGACCTGTTTCGCGGTTATCTCCTCCTCATTGACCAACTGCTGGCCCAGGCACCCCGCGGTGTGCGCCCCATGCTGGGCAAGATCGAGGTATTGCTGGAACAGATGACCCTGGGTGGTCTGCGTCGCTGGGCGGCGTGGGGGATTTCTGCCTACCGCAATGACTTTGTCGCCCAGGCAGAGTTTTTTGGCCTGGAAACCCCTCAGGCCCTGGCGGTTCTGCAGCAAGAGCACCGTGGTGTCCTCTTCGTCGATGTGCAACGCCGCCTCAATATGTATCTGCGCGCCCTGTGGGGGCGAGATTTCTTCTTGCGCCCCACCTCGGGGGATTACGAGAGCCGCACCGGCTATCAACCGTACATCGAGGACTATTTCCTCTTCGTACCCGATGCCTACGATGATGTGGTCGTTGACGAGACGGACAAGGTACCGGCCCTCGAGGTCTATCGGGCGGCGGTGGCCCACGCGGCGGCCCATGTGGCGGAATCCCAGTTTGACCTGCGTTTTGAGCTCGCGACGCCGCTGAAAAAACTGTGGATCGGCGTACTGGAAGACGCGCGGATCGAGGCTTTGGCGGGCAAGAAATTCCCCGGATTGCTGCCCCTTTGGCAGCGCCTGAGTCGTACCGAGGCGGTGCGTAATCCCCAGACAGAGGTCCGCCTCGGTGAACTGGCCGAGCGCGCCGCCTACGCCCTGATGGAGGAGGGGTACAGCGATGCTCATCCCTTGGTCGCCCAGGCGCGGGCCCTCTTTCCGCCCGTGCTGGCGGCCGAGGAGGATACCTACGGTGTCCTCCTGAGCGCAGCAGAGACCCTGGCCGAGCTGAGTAAGGAGCTCGGGCTGGAGTTTTCGGCCCAGAAGGATCAGCCGCGCAGCCCCTATCGCGATGATAATCGCTATCTGTGGACGCCTGCTGCCGGGGCGGGCAACGTCGACATCCTCAGCGGTGGTCAGCCCCAAGTACGCAAGTACGTGAACCTGATGGAGATGATCAACGCCGTGGATGTGGAGTTTGCCGGCGATGACGCCCAGGAAATCTGGATCCTTGCGACGGAGCTCTATGATGATGACGGCAAGACCTTCAACGAAAAGGAAGGCAAGGAGCCCGTCGCCCAACCCGTGAGTTATTCCGAGTGGGACTATCAGACCCAGTTGGAGCGCCCTCTCTGGACCACGGTCTACGAAAAGCGCCCGAAGATGGGCGACCCGGCCGAAATCGACGAGATGCTGCTACGCAACAAACCCTTGGTACAGAAGATCGGCAAGATGATCGAGGCGATCCAGCCCCAGGGGGTAGTACGCACGCGCAAGGTGGAGGACGGCGATGACATCGATATCAACGCCGCCATCCTCGCCATGACTGATATCCGCATGGGACAGCAGCCGGACCCGCGCATTGGCATCCGCACCCGCCTGCATATCCGGGATCTGTCGGTGATGTTGCTCATTGATCTCTCAGAATCCACCAATGACAAACTGCGCTCCCGCAGCGAGGGGGATGTTACGGTCCTGCAGTTGGCGCGGGAAGCGGCGGTATTGCTGGCCGGTGCCCTGGATCGGATTGGTGATCCCTTTATGCTCTGCGGGTTCGACTCCAACGGCCGTCATGATGTGGAGTTCTATACCTTCAAGGCCTTTGAGGCGGAATATGACGAGAAGGTGAAAGGGCGCCTGGCGGGCATGAGCGGCAAGCTCTCTACCCGGATGGGGGCAGCCCTGCGCCACGCCGGTCACTTGCTGGATCAGCACCCCAGTCAGAAAAAATTATTGATCCTGCTCACCGATGGCGAGCCGGCGGACAACGACGTGCGGGATCCTCAGTACCTGCGCCACGACGCGAAGAAGGCGGTGGAGGAGGCCGCCGCCCGCGGCATCGTCACCTTCTGCATCAGCCTCGACCCGAGCGCCGACGAGTACGTGTCTCGGATCTTCGGCGCCCGGAACTACATCGTGCTCGACCACGTGGACCGCCTGCCCGAGCGCTTGCCGCTCTTGTACATGAGCCTCACCCGGTGAGCATCGCC
>DAIAVG010000265.1 GCA_027445725.1 Acidithiobacillus sp. | reverse complement strand
CAGAGCATGCGGAAAGTCGTGGTCTTGCCAGCGCCATTGGCGCCCAGCAGGCCAAAAATCTGCCCTTTCTGTACACTGAAGGTGTTGCCTTTGACGGCTTGAAAGTGCCCAAAGAACTTGGAGAGATCGCGTACTTCGATGACGGTTTTCGCCGCGAATTCCCGGTCCGGTTGTGCGCTGGCCGACGCCTGGGGTGCGGTGGATGTCGCAGGTGCAGGTGTGGTTGTCGCCGCGGTCGCTGCTGTAGCGGTCACCGGCGCGCCCAGCAAATCCACAAACGCATCTTCAAAGACCGGATCGACGGCTTGCCATTGTTCGCCCTCTGCCGCAGCGGGTTGCGCGGTGGTCCGGCAGAGCACCCGCACTCCCTCCGCCAGAATGCGGGCATCCTGAACACCCGGACGGGCTTGTAACGCCTCGCGCAGGTGACGCCTGCTGGTGCCATGGTGGGTCACCAGAAAGCAGCGTCCCTGCAGGGGCGCGCTGAAGGCCTTGGGGGTGTCTTTCTTGAGCAGTTTGCCCTGATGGAGCAGGATGATTTCGTCGCAGCGCTCCGCCTCATCAAAATAGGCCGTACTCATGAGGACCGTCACGCCCTTGTCCCGCAGTCCCTGAACAATGTCCCAGAGCTCGCGGCGCGCGATGGGGTCGACACCAACGGTAGGTTCGTCGAGCAGCAGCAATTGCGGAGCGCGTAACAGCGCACAGGCGAGGCCGAGCTTCTGCTTCATGCCGCCGGAAAGGGCACCGGAACGCCGCGCACCAAAGGGACCCAGGGCCGTCAGCTTGAGCAGGTCCTGCTGGCGGGCGCGGGCATCCTCCCGGCTGAGTCCCTGCAGATCGGCATAGAGATCCAGATTCTCTTGTACCGTGAGGTCTTCGTAAAGGCCGAAGCGCTGGGGCATGTAGCCGATTTCGCTCTGAATGGTATTGGCTTGGCTGCGGGTATCGGCACCCAGGACCGTCACTGTTCCGGTATCCGGCCGGAGCAGACCCGTCGCCAGACGCATCAACGTCGTTTTGCCGGCACCATCGGGACCCAGCAGGCCGGTGACGGTGCCTGCCTGCAGCGCAATTTCCAGTCGGTCCAGCGCCTGCACCCGGGCCGGACCGCGGGCGAAGCCCTTGCTGACCTCGGTAAAACGCAGCGGGGTATCAGCCTCGGCCACGGCTCAGTGTCCGCAGGGATGCGCAGAAAGCTTTTGCGGCTGGTTGTCCGTCAGCGGAATATGAACGGTGACGGGCATGCCCAGGCGCAGGCGATGCTGCGGATTGCAGGCATAGACTCGCACCCGGTACACCAGCTCCGTACGCAACTCCGTGGTTTGCACGGTCTTGGGCGTGAATTCCGCAGTGGGCGAAATGAAACCCACCCAGCCTGAGAACGATTTGCCCGGGAAGGAATCACTGTCGATCGTCGCCTTCATGCCCAGTCGCACCTGCCCCAATGCCTTTTCCGGCAGATAGGCGCGCACCCAGACTGGATTGTCCAATGCCAGAGTGAATACCGGGGTCTGCGGGGAAATCATGTCGCCCGGCTCCAGGATGCGATCCTGAACGACGCCGTCTTCGGGGGCGTAGAGCTTGCTGTCGACGAGCTCCCGCTGGGCCAGGGAGAGGGCCGCTTGGTCGGCCTGCAGTTGATGGCGGGCGGCGGCGATGTCTTCCTTGCGCGGCCCCTTGATGGCCAGGATGAGGGCCTGCTGGGCGTGATCGAGATTGGCGCGGGCGGTCTTCAGGGCGGCGGCGGCGTTGTCGAGGCTCTGCTTGGGCACGTATTGCTCGGCGGCCAGGGACTGCTGGCGTTGCCAGGTGATCTCGGCATTGCTCAGCGTCGCCTGAGCGGCAACGGCTTCGGCCCGGGCTTCGGCGATTTCTTCCGGACGGGAACCCGCCAGCAGGCGGGCCAGGACCTGCTCCTGTGCGGCCACACCTGCGGCATCTTTATCTACGGCGTCCTGAAACCGTACGGGGTCCAGTTCGGCCAGCAATTGTCCCTTTTTTACCCGGTCGCCCTCCTGCACCCGGAGATCGAGAAGCCGGCCATTGTCGTCAAAGGCCGCCTGTACCTGGCGGATGTCGATATTGCCGTAAATGGTGACGGTTTTTTCCGGGACGTGATTGCGGCTCAGAAAATAATAGGCGACCGCGCCAGCAACGATAAGCACTACTACCAGCGCCAGTGCGCGTTTTTTGGGGGAAATGGCCATATCTATCTCCGATGGTTACGCGCGTTATGTTAGAACGCTTCGCGCCGTGTTAACAGGATATTGACGGACTCCGGATAGCCTTTGCGCGGTCTTCCAGCAAAGTCCTGGCGGAAGCGAGAGTGGTTTTGGCAGCATGCGGTCATGCCACCCTGCCCGTAAGTTGGGGAGGGTGGTCTGGATGTTGAGGCAGACTGGGTCACAGCCAGCCGGATTCCTCTCGGAGAAACGCATAAGTGACGGGGATATTCGCCAAGCCGTTCGTTTGCAGAATCATCGTACCCATGCGCTGTGCGCCTTGATGGGTGGCTTAAGGCTGCAAAGTGCCGATACGCTCCAGTTCCTGTCGCAGCTTTCCCGGATCTTTTTCCAGCAGTTCCGCCACCGGTAACTGCAGCAAGGCTTCGATGCGGCGGCGCAGGATATGGTAGGCAGTATCGAAAGCCGCTTCGATCTGCGCTTCCGTACCAGTCGCTTTGGCGGGATCCTCCACACCCCAGTGGGCACGGATGGCTGGTCCCAGATAGGCAGGGCAGGTTTCGCCGGCCGCACCGGCACAGACGGTGATGA
>DAIAVG010000264.1 GCA_027445725.1 Acidithiobacillus sp. | reverse complement strand
CTGCTGCCATCAGCGCCATGCCTCCAAATGACAAGAAAAATAATGCCAGCACCCATAGAACTAGATGGGATTCTTTTACATTCGGCAATTCACGCATAATCAACGCGCTCCAACGGTAGACGGTGGCTGAACACCTGAAAAAGCTGCTTTTTGGATACCTGTATTACCGTCCGACAGTTTCGGCAACGCAAAACGTGGATCGTCTTGCGGTCGGCCAGTCGGTACCAGCCCCCGCGCTCCCAATCCCGTCTCCCGCAGACGGGGCAGCGGTCCCCCGGGTTTTGCTCCTGTACGTGCGGATTATTCACGGGCAACTCCTGCGATACCGGTTCCTGTCTGGTATAGCCGAAGGCGAGGGCGCAGAGTTCGTGCTTACGCGGCTACCAGAGGCCGGGCATTGCACAGCACCTGCTTTGCGCGCGTCTTGGCGACGTACAGCAGGCGCTTTTCTTCATCACTCTCCAGGCGCTTGGGGTTGAACAGTTCCTCACTCACGAACACCCGATCGAATTCCAGGCCCTTGACCTTGTGGGCTGTCGTCACGGAGATATCCACCCGACCTGCACTGCGGTCGAGGTCCACCGCGCGCTCCACCATGCGCTCCAGTTCCTCGATGCCGTAATCGTCCACCAGCTTCACCAGCACCCGCAGATCCTGGCCCATGTCGGTCTGGGCGAATTCCCGCAGTTCTTCCTCGCTCTGGAAATACACGAATTCGCCGCTGGGCTTGCCCTCGAGCAGCCCCTGGTATCCCCGCAGGAAACTGCGGATGGAAGCCGCACCACACAGCCCTACGCGGCGCCCCGAAACGAGCCCCCGCATGGTCTGCTGAACCGCCTCGGCGTTGGTGCGCACCACGATGGCGCTTCCTTCTGCCGACGGTAGATTACCGCACACGCCCGTCCGGACCTGCGACGACTTTTCCGGGTTCCCGCGCAGGTGCAGATAAGAACCCAGCAAATCCAGAACGGCATTGGCGTCGTCGGCCACCGCCTGGCCAAAGCGGAAGGATAGGGTCAGGGTCGATTCCGGCAGGTCGAGGCTCTCCATGGCGTTGGCCGCACCACGCCACTCGTAGATCTGCTGATACGCATCTCCGACATAGAAGACGGGGATCCATTGCGATTGCGTCAGAAACAACATGAGCGGATCGGCGTCCTGCGCCTCATCGAAAAGCAGGTACCGATACCAGCGCCCCAGATCGGGTTGCGACAGCACGTACTCGCGCAGATAGAAGTCGTGGACGATAGGGGTTTCCCCATGGGGATTTTCCATATCGTCCCAAACCCGCCGCGCCAAAGCCAATCCCTCTTTGGCGATCTGCTGGCAGGTCTGGCGATGCTGTTCCAGTTTCGCGATATCCTGCCGCATCTGGTTTTTCTCTTTCCCGTCCGGCATGGACCGATACTGCTCCATCGCTACACGAAACTGGAGATCGACGCTGTGGCAATAGTCGCTGCGCCGCACGTGAGAAGCCTCGATCTTCGGATCGACGGTGCGCAGGAAGGCGTGAATGGTACGCATGGCCGTCTCCGCGATGGCCGCGGCCAGATCCCCGTCGATGCCGAACCGTCGGCGCAGGAAACTCCCGGTCAGCCGTGCCTGCATTCGGCTCTTGTACTTATACCCACAGGCCCGGTAGGCCAGGGAGTGAAAGGTCCGGCTCTCGCACTGCGTACCTGCGAAACGTTGCTGGGCCTCACTGGCGATGGCGGCATTGAAGGCCAGATAGAGGCCACGGAGATTCCCCATGGCATCCGCTATCGCCCTCAAGGTGGATGTTTTCCCCGTTCCGGCCAGGGCCGATATCTTGAAGCTTTGCCGCTTCTGGGCCATGGCAACGGCTTTTTGCTGTTCATCGGTCAAACGCATACCGGGTCTGGTCTCCTGCTTACGGTCTCAAGAGGTGCGCGGATAGTCTCGTCAGAATCCAAACGCATCCTTCTGAGTCACCCGCACCTGCATAGGTATAGCGCACATCTGGGCCAATGGGTCCAAAAGATTTGCCCACGAAAAGACCAGATATGTTGAACAAAATATTTTTGTGCTACTCTAACCTTGCGATTTTGGTGGAAAAAGGAGACCCACCATGGAAAAGCGTTCGCATCACGAATGGGTACATCTGCCGTACCGGCGGGGAGTGGAGATGCTTGCCGAAAACGGTGTGCGCGTGCTCGGGCAAACGCCCGCAACGCTGTCTGCCTGGGCCGGTATTTCCCACGCCGAAGACCAGCCCCTGCAGGTGTACGGGGTGGTGCTGGTCGAGCACGACCAGGAATACCTGCAGGTGCACGCAGCCTTTTTCCGCCGGATGGGCCAGCGGGAAAAAACCCGGTTCCTCTCCAAGCCTATCCCTAAAGGTGTTGATAAGAACCCTTTGAAAGCTCTATAATTCCCGGAAATCCTTGATGGTTTCCGGGAGTCTTTCTTGGCGAAGAAATCTTCCGCAGGTTCTGGCGGCTCAACTGGCCTCCCTCGCATCCCTCCATCGGCTGACGTTATGGTGGCGGGCAAGGGGGTGACTATCCAGGTCAACCACTGCAAGAACCCCACCTGCGCCAACTTTGGGATTCCCGCGAGTCCTCTAAAAAAACGTAGGCAAAAAGGCGTCCCGACGTCTGGTGGGCCGGGGTCTGACTACACCATTAGCGGGACTGGGGCGGGGCACCCAATGGGAGGCGTTAACCCGCTTTATCGAAGATGGACGTCTGCCTCTGTCCAACAATGCCGCCGAGCGCGATATGCGACCGGTGGCCATGGGCCAGCGAAACTTCTTCTACG
>DAIAVG010000263.1 GCA_027445725.1 Acidithiobacillus sp. | reverse complement strand
GCTGCCCAAGTCATAGTCGGCCAGAAAGCTCGCCAGGTCGGCGTCGGGGATGTCGGTGTAGACGGCCATGGATTACCAGCGCAGCAGAATCCATTGGGGAACGTCCATCCGCTCGGCGTCGGAATTGGGTTCGCGGGTAAAGCCGTGACCATTCCTGTTGACCAGGTAATAGGGGGGGAAGGGCTTGGGGGGGATCACTTTGACCATATACACCTGCCCATCGGCCTTGAATTCCTCGATCTTGGAACCCTTGGGCACATGCAGTTCGGCCTTTGGGACACTGTGCTTGGGGGGAGCGAGACGAGGCAGGTGGTAAGGATACTTTTCTGGGCCACCATCCGCCAACGCGACAGCCGTGAACAGGAAGGCAACGAGACCCAAGAACAGCGCAAAATGACGTGACATGATGGAGTTCCTCCCTCAGAGGTTGAGCAGGGCCTCGGTTTCCGCCGCCGATGGAGCAAAACCGCGTTTCTCATAATGGTTGAAGATGGTCGCGACCACCGCATCCGGATCATCCAGCACCGTGACCAGCTGCAGATCTTCCGGATTGATCGTACCGTGGGCCAGCATTGTGCTCTTCCACCATTCGATTAGCCCACCCCAGAATTGCGAATCAAAAAGAATGATGGGCATGCGTCGGGTTTTTCCGGTCTGCACCAGGGTAAGGCATTCGGCCAGCTCGTCCAGGGTGCCAAAGCCGCCCGGCATGACCACGTAGGCGGCAGCATATTTCATGAACATCACCTTGCGCGAGTAAAAATGTTCGAAAGACAGGGAAATGTCCTGGTAGGGATTGCTGTGTTGTTCATGCGGCAGCTCGATATTAAGGCCGATACTGAAGCCGCTCCCTTGGTGTGCCCCACGATTGGCGGCCTCCATGATGCCCGGACCGCCGCCACTGATGACCGAAAATCCAGCGTTGGAGAGCTTTTCCGCAATCGTCAGGGTTTGTTGATACCAGGGATGCTCCTCGGGCAAGCGGGCGGAGCCGAAGATGCTGACGCAGGGCTCGACCGCCGCGAGCTTCTCATATCCGCGCACAAACTCCGCCATGATCTGGAAAATTTTCCAGGCTTCGCGGGTGAGGCGACTCTCACCGCCGTCACGGAGTCTTTCGCTGTCTAGGGGTGCGCGCATGATGTGGGTCTACCGTATCGCCGCCAATTTTCCGTATTATGGCGGAAAGCAGCGGAAAAGTCCTTATCATGGCCGAAAATCCTCGCATCCTCGTCGATGCCTCCAGTTTCCTCTATCGCGCCTTCCACGCACTGCCCGATCTGCGCGCCCCGGATGGTTTGCCCACGGGCGCCATCTACGGTGTAGTGAATATGCTGCGGCGTTTGGAACGCGAGTATCCGCAGGGTGAGATCATCGTCATCTTTGACGCCCCCGGGCCGACCTTTCGCGATGAAATTTTCAACGAATACAAGGCACATCGCCCCCCTATGCCGCAGGAACTGCGGGTGCAGGTCGAGCCACTGTTGCAGTGGATTGGCGCTACGGGCTTGCCGCTCCTGCGCGAGCCAGGCGTAGAGGCCGACGACGTCATTGGCACCCTGGCGCGGGCGACGGAGGCGCAACGTCCAATCCTCATCATCAGTGGCGACAAGGATCTCGCTCAACTTATCGATGACCGCACCCAGATTATCGATACCATGAAAAACACCCTGCTGGATGCGGCGGGGGTACGGGAAAAATTTGGTGTCGAGCCGTCACAGATCATTGATTACCTTGCTTTGGTTGGCGATAAGGTGGACAACATTCCGGGGGTTCCTGGGGCGGGGCCGAAAACCGTGGCGAAGTGGCTCGCCCAGTATGGGACGCTGGAGAATCTTCTCGCCCACGCCGAAGAGATTGGCGGCAAGATTGGCGAGGCCCTGCGCGAGAGCCGGGAATTTCTGCCGCGCAGTCACGACTTGGCACGCATTCGCTGTGATCTCCCCCTCCCTGCGCAGGATTACCAACGGCGTCCCGCCGACATCGCGGCGCTCCTGGCTCTGGCCGAGCGTCTCGGCTTCTCGACTTGGCGGCGCGAATTTCAGGCGCAGCAAGGGGGCGGCGATGCGCCCGCGCGACCCGCCTCGATGACCGACCCCATTCATCGTGATCGCTATTGGTTGATCGATACGGACGATGCCCTGATGACACTGCGGGAGCGCCTGGAGGCGGCGCAGCTGGTCGCCATCGATACCGAGACGACTTCCTTGAATCCGCATGACGCCGATCTGGTGGGGATTTCTTTCGCTTGGCAGGAGAATGGAGAAACGCAAGCAGCCTACCTACCCGTCGGGCACCGCGAAGGACAACAGTTGCCGCGGCAACAGGTTCTGGCCGCGTTACGGCCGTGGCTGGAGTCGGAGCGCCCCAAACTGGCGCAGAATGCCAAGTTCGACTGGCAGATCTTCTGGGGACAGGAGCTTCGGCCCCAAGGCCTCTTGCGCGACACCCTGCTGGCCAGTTACGTGCTCGATTCCAATGGTCCCCACGATCTCGATCACTTGGCCGAACGTTTTTTGCAGCACGAGAACATCCGCTACGAGGACGTGACGGGTAAGGGCAAGAAACAGCGGAGCTTTGCTGCGGTGCCCATCGACGAGGCGCTGCCCTATGCGGCAGAGGATGCCGATGTTTGTTTGCGTCTCGATGCTCTGCTCTGGCCGCAAGTGGAAAAGGAGCCAGGGCTTCGCCGGGTATTCAACGATATCGAAATGCCCTTGGTTTTGGTCCTGGCGCGCATGGAGTGGGCTGGGGTGAGGATCGATCGGGAGCAACTGGAGGCG
>DAIAVG010000262.1 GCA_027445725.1 Acidithiobacillus sp. | reverse complement strand
AGGAGATTGCACCCATGGACTACCACACTCCCTTTCTGACCGGCGAACTGGCCGAAGACACCGGCATTCGCCTGGATGCAGCCGAGAACGATCAGGACGCCAAGCCCGTAGCCGAAGTGGATGAGCACGGCAACCTGCTCGATGACCAGGGCCGGATTCTGGAGATCGGTCATGACGACTGAAAAGAAAACGGCGGCGGAGATCGTCGCGGAGCAAATCATCGACATGATTCACGATCCGTCCGGGGTGCCCTCCTGGCGCAAGCCGTGGACGCCGCCGCCCGGCCCGCGTCAGCCGGTCAACGCCTCGACCGAAAAAAACTATCGCGGAGCCAACGCCATGGTTATGGCCTTTGGCAGATTTTGCGGACAACCAACGGTTTTTGCCACCTTCAATCAGTGGAAAGACCTGGGCGAAAAGGAAGGACTGAACCTGTTCGTCAAAAAGGGGGAGAAAAGCACCCCCATTCTGGTGCCCATTCTCAAGAAGGATGAAGAACATCTGGACGCAAACGGCGATCCGAAGCAGCGGCTCGTCGGCACCAAGCTGGCTTTCGGCTTTCACGTTTCCCAGATCACGGACGGCGAAGCCTTCTTTGAACGCAAGTATGGGGCCATTCCGGCTCCGCGATGGGACATGGATACCATCTGGCCGGTACTCAAGGAGCGTATCGGGCAAATCGCACCGCTGACCATGACCGCATCGGACAGGGCTTTTTATCGGCACGGCTCCCATGAGATTTTCCTGCCGCAACCGGGCCAATTCGCGTCCGAGGCGGGATTCTATGGCACGGTGCTGCACGAACTCACCCACGCCACCGAACAACAGGACGAGGCGTTTCAAAACTCGATCAAGACCAACAAGCTCATTGGAAAGGACGAATACGCTTACTGTGAATTGCGGGCGGAATTGGGATCGCTGCTGCTCGCCCAGACCATGGGCCTACCCACGGAAGTCACGGAAGCGGCGTCCTACATCGAGGGGTGGGGCTTGAAGCATTTTGCCGAAGCCCACAAGGCGATGATCCTGCAAGCAGCCAACTACGCGCAGAACGCCGTGGACATCGTTTGCACCCCGGAGTTCATGCTGGCCTTGCAGGAACGCCGCAACGCGGCGATTTCCGGCACTCTCGCGGCACCACATCCCCAGGGTTGCACCCCGGCAGGGGGCGACCTGTCCATCACGCCCGCCGACCTGGACGCCGGGAAACGCTACACCTTCACGTCCGATCCGGGGCACGGCTGGCTGGTGGTTCCCACGTCCGACATCGCCCAACTGGGTATCGCCCAGGACATCAGCATTTGCTCCTATCTGTCGCCACGCGGCGGCAAAGCCTATCTGGAGGAAGATTGCGACGCGCCCCGGTTCGTGACCGCCTACGCGGAGCATTACGGCATAGATGAAGATGCGCTTTGGAAGAAGATCGCCATCACCAACAACATCGACCGGCAAGCCACCTGCCGCTCCTATGACCACTTCGATCCCGAGCGGATTCCAGGCCCATCCGTTCCGGCACATCAGGAAACCTTCGCCCTTGGGAGTCATCCATGAAGAAAATGACCTTTACCCTGTGCATCGCTCTCCTGGCCGCGCCGGTGGCGGCTGCCGCCGCGCCCTGCGATCCAAGTTGCCCGACCTGCCAGAACGCCATCAACACCTTCCAGAAGCAGGCGCAGGAAACCCTCGCCGTCGCAACGCCGCCGAATCCCCAAAACGAGGTCAATAGCGATACCTGCCTGGGTAATGCGCTCAACTTTTCCCTAAGCGATATGTTTCCCTCCAGCGTGTCGAGCCTCATTCAACAACTGGAAAAAGAGGTCTTTCAGGCGGCTTGCAGCGCGGCCAGCAGCGCGATCAGCAATACGGTATCCAAGGGAAACAGTTTGCTGAATTTCAATCTGCCCGCCAACGAGTTCTCTCAACTGACGGGCATGAGCAGCTTCAATCCGGTGCAGATTACCAGCAACAGCGGTGGCAGTTCGGGCATCACTTTCCAGAACAGCAGCCCGAATATCTGGAGCAACGCAGCCACTACCGCCGTCAGCAACGGGACCGGGGAAGCCGCCAGTCAGGTCAACAACTGGTACAACAATGTCTTGCCATAAGGAATTTGCCATGTGGAAAAAAACGCTTTTTCTGGCGGTCGCCCTGGCGTTGAGCAATTCGGCCTGGGCTTTGGGGGAACAGCCGCAATCGCAGCCGATTGGGCCGGGAACCATGGTTGTTCCCGTAACCGGGTACTGCGCTGGTGGTTACTCCCAGGGGCAGGTCGCCACCCCGCAAAACATCAACGCCGCCGAGAGCGGCATCGTCAATGCGCTGGACATCATCTACTTCGATAATTGGGTGCCGCTGTTCGAGGCTGCGCAATCGAAGAATAACTCGGTGCGCAAGGATTTGACCCAGGGATTGGCGCTGGACGTGAATACGGCCATGCAGAAGATCGAACAGGCCAAGGTTCGCGCCAATACTTATGCCGATGAACAGACCCCGCCCGGTATGCCCTGCGGCGCGGACGGTTGCACCGGCCAGCAAATGATGAGTTCGATCATCGCAGGTAGTAGTGGGGTGATGGGGTCCGCCAATCCCATCAGTGGCGCGGCGGCCCAGGTCAACTCCACCAACGAGGCCGTAACCACCCCGCAAGACGCGTTCGGGGCCATCGTGACCTATCAGGCCCAATGCGGCAAATTCGCTTCGCAGGCGGAGATTACGGCGGGCGTCTGTCCGGGGGCCACAGTGAGCGTCAAACCCAACGCCGATCTGGATGGAAGCACCCTGCTTTCGGTGCCGAGCACGGCCAAT
>DAIAVG010000261.1 GCA_027445725.1 Acidithiobacillus sp. | reverse complement strand
ACCTCGTCTTCGAGCAGGGAGGGCGTTACTACGTCCTCGATTACAAATCCAACGTCCTCGGCAGCGAGGATGCCGATTACCACGCCGAAGCACTGCGCAACGCCACCCTCGGTCATCGCTACGAACTGCAATCCAGCCTCTACCAACTGGCCCTGCACCGCCTGCTGCGCCAGCGCATGGGCAGCCGCTACCGGCCCGAGACCCATCTCGGCGGCACCCTCTTCTTCTTCCTGCGCGGGCTGCAAGGACCGGAGCAAGGCATGCTCCATCTTCCCGCCGACCTCGCCCTGCTCGACGCCCTCGACGGCCTCTTCGGCTTGCCGCAGCGCGCAACCCAGCCATGAGTAAGCCCATGACCAGCCCCATGATTGACCAGCTCCGCGCCTGGACCAGCGCCGGCTGGCTACGGCCCCTCGACCTTGCCTTTGCGCAGTTTCTCATCCGCCTGGACCCGCAGGCCCCGGCCCTCCTGCCCCTGGCGGGCGCCCTCCTCGCGCGCCTGGAAGGGGAAGGGCACACCTGCATCGCGCTAGATGACCTCCTCAGTGCGCCCGAACGCTTCCTGGACTGGCCCGCGCCGGGGCACGCCATGCTGGCAACCGCACTCGGTCACTGGCCGCATGCCGCCCAATGGACAGAAACCCTCGCCCAGAGCCTCTGCGTGCAGGTCACCGAGCGCAACACATCCAACCCGGCAAACAGCGCAGAAACGCCCCTGGTCCTCAGTGCCGCCCGCCTCTATTTGCGCCGCTACTGGCGCGACCAGCAATTCATCGCCGAGACCCTGCGCCAGCGCGCCCAACAGCGCGTCGCAGATGCCAACCCCGAAGCCTTAAAACCCTGGCTGGAGCAGCTTTTCCCGGCATCTGACGAACCCGGCGACGAACTCCCCTGGCAAAAAATCGCCTGCGCCCTCGCCCTGCGCAGCCACTTCAGCATCATCACCGGCGGCCCCGGCACCGGCAAAACCTATACCGCAGCCCGTTTCATGGCCTTGCTCATGGCGACCAGCAGCACACCCCTGCGCATCGTCCTCGCCGCCCCCACCGGCAAGGCCGCCGTGCGCATCGACGAATCCCTGCAGAGCGCGGTCAGCACCCTTCCGCAACTGGGCCGGATACCCGACATGGCTGCCGCCTTCGCCCGCCTGCGTCCGGCGCGTACCCTGCACAGCCTGCTCGGCGCCCGCCCCGACAGTCGTCGCTTTCGCCATGACGCCGCCAATCCCCTCGAACTCGACGTACTCGTGGTGGACGAAGCCTCGATGATTCATCAGGAGATGATGGCCGCCCTGCTCCGCGCCCTGCCGCCTGCGGCCCGCCTCATCCTCCTCGGCGATCAGGACCAGCTTGCCTCCGTCGAAGCGGGCGCGGTGCTGGCCGAACTCTGTCAGGGCAGCGGTCAGTACGATGCCGGGACCTGCCACTATATGCAGGCCAGTTGCGGTGCCGCGCCGCAGCCCGGCGACAACGGCTCCAGCCCCCTTGCATCAAACATCATCCGCCTGCAACACAGTCATCGCTTCAACACAGAGATCGGCGCTTTAGCTGACGCCGTGCACGGCGGCCACCCGGAAAGCGCCATCGGCATCCTGCAAGCTGCGCACACCGGCACCCTCGCCTGGCAACCCGCCCCTGCCAGCCACCAGATATTGGAACTCGCCCGCACGGAAAGCGCCTATGGTCGCGTCTGGCAAACGGCGGGCCAGCCACCGCCTAAAGATCGGCAACAACATAGCGCATGGGTTAATACCATCCTCAACGACTACGCCGACTTCCGCATCCTCTGTGCCCTGCGCCAGGGTCCCTGGGGCGTTACCGGCATCAACCGCGCCATCGAAGACTACTTGCAGCGCCAGGGCATCCTGCAGAGCCGCGGCCTTTGGTATGCCGGCCGCCCCACCCTCGTCACCCGCAATGACCCCAACCTCGGTCTCAGCAATGGCGACATCGGCATCGCCCTGCCCGACCCGGATAAACGCCTGCGCGTCTACTTCCCCAATAGCGAAGAGGCCCCCCGCGCCATCCTCCCCAGCCGCCTCAACCACACCGAAAGCGCCTGGGCCATGACCGTCCACAAGGCACAGGGTTCCGAGTTCGCCCACACCGTCCTCATCCTTCCTCCGGAAGACAGCCCCGTCCTCAGCCGCGAACTGCTCTACACGGCCATCACCCGCGCCCGCAAATGCTTCACCCTCATCGCCCCCCGGGAGCGACTGGAAAACGCCATTCAGCGCCAGACGCGGAGGATGAGCGGATTACACGCGGCGTTATATGATCCCAGGCGCTGAATGTCACCGACATCACTTTGAGTAGGCTTGAGCGAATCTCGACAGGTCAGATTTCGACACATCGTTATTGTCATAACAAAGTCATGCAATCTTCATACTAGTGTCACATAAGCCAGTTACGCTAAGGGGAGCCGTCATATCAACCCCCATAAGGAGATCTGCATGAGTCAACCCATGGGCACGCACGTACCCCAAACGGGCGTCATCGAATCCCTCAACAATGCCCTGGTGAGTTTCTTCCACTTTTTCGCCGCAAGTATGAGATTTTTACTATGTTATTGCTTTTACTAAACAGTATTGCTGTGCATACAGTACATGTGCTACGTGCGGCGATGCTGGCGCAGACGCGCGCGCCCCTGCCGATCCGGACCGAATCACCGCAAGGCCCACGAATCCTTTTGCTGGTGAATGCACGGACCAACGGTAAAACGATCGTCTCCGTCGAAATGGCCCTGGAACGCACCGGCGGCAGGGTAATGCGGGTCACCGAGCGTGCCGAAGCCGAGCAGTTGGTGCGCCGCTGGGATCCTGAATTAATGGTCCTGCTCGGGTGGTCTACCACGACGGG
>DAIAVG010000260.1 GCA_027445725.1 Acidithiobacillus sp. | reverse complement strand
CGATGCTGCTGAGAACGGCGCAAATTTCGTCGTACTCCAGATAATCGATGGGCCGGTTACCGGTGCGTTTGAATGGAATCCCCAGAATACGCTGCGCCTGTTCGATACGTTCTGGCATTTGGTAGGAAAAGTCTGATGTCATTGCGGGATAAAATCCGCGCCAAGACGAGACGTAACGAGGGAAACTCCCTCGCTTGCGTGATTGCGGCTCTTAACCCGACCCTGCGTGGCTGGTACGGCTACTTCCAACAGGCCCATCGGCTCACCTTCTCGCCCATCGACGGATTTGTTCGCCGTCGATTGCGAGCCATGCTGCGTCAGCAACAACACCGACCCGGTCAAGGTCGATGTCTACGTGATCACAAACAATGGCCAAATGCCTTCTTCGCTGATCTTGGGCTGTTCACGATGTACGACGCCCATCAATTGGCGTGCCAATCCCGATGCGGAAACAACTGACTGGAGAGCCCGTCGCGGGAAAACCGCACACCGGGTTCGGAGGGAGGGGACGGCGATAGCCGTTCCCTACCCCTATCCATCGCTGCACTGCCGACATTCGATGGTGGCGGGGCCGAACTGTAAGGGGCGGTGGTGTTAGACTCGAATACGCGCCTTAACCATACCCAGACGAATTATTCGACGCGCGCCGGGTGCAGCGAAAGAATGGGCCAGCCCCGCGCTTCGGCGATGGCGCGCAGGCGCGGATCCGGGTCAACGGCGACCGGATGCGTGACGGTTTCCAGCAAAGGCAGATCGTTGTGCGAGTCGCTGTAAAAGGTGCTGTTCCGCAGTGTGCTTGCCCATTCCAGTCCCGCCGCTTCCATCCAGTCACGCAAGCGTTGCACCTTGCCCGCCTGAAAGCAGGGAATACCGACGCTACGACCGGTAAAGTCACCCGATGCCGTCTCTTCGGGTTCCGTCGCGAGCAGATGGACGATGCCCAGTTCTTCAGCAATGGGTGCTGTCACAAAGCGATTGGTCGCGGTAATGATGACCAGGGTATCACCTTGCTGGCGATGATCTTCTACCAAGGCGCGCGCGCGATCGGAAATCATCGGCAGCACCCGTTCCTGCAGATATTCCTGGTGCCAGGCGTCAAGATGGGCACGGGGATGCGCCGCCAGGGGGGCCAACTGAAAATCCAGGAATGCCTGAATATCTAAAGTGCCAGCCTGATATTCGGCATAAAACCGATCATTGAGGTGGTTAAAGCGTTCAGTATCGACAATGCCGCGGCTGCCGAGAAACTCCATCCAGGCATGATCGGAGTCGCCGGAAAGCAGGGTGTTGTCCAGATCAAAAAGGGTGAGGGCCATAGGTTCTTCGTCCAGTGAGAGGGGCTGTAGCGAATGCCTGGTGATTATACCAGAAAGTGCATTTGCGATATGCTGGCGCGGCAAATGTTTCCAGTTTTTACAGAAGGAGAGGGCGGTGGAGCGGGGCAACCCTACTGACTTCGAGCGTATCCAGCACTTGCGTGCCGAATTGATGGCTGCCAATAAAGCCTACTATCAGGAAGATACACCGACCCTGAGTGACGCAGAGTATGATGCGCATCTGCGCGAACTCCGCACCCTGGAGGACCGCAATCCGCAATGGCAAAGCGCCGACTCGCCGACCCAGAGGATAGGGGCAGCCCCTCTGGAGGTGTTTGCGGAAGTACGCTATACGGTACCAATGACCTCTCTCGACAATGTGTTTGATCGGGGTGGTTTTGGCGACTGGCTGGCGCGTCTGCAGAAGGGGCTTGGCCGCGAGGATATTCCGCTTAGCGCTGAACCCAAATTTGATGGCCTCTCGGTCAACATTCGTTACCTGGATGGCGAGCTGGTGCAGGCAGGAACCCGCGGAGATGGTCAAACCGGTGAGGAGGTTACCGCCAATGTCCGTACCATCCGCAACATTCCTCTGCGACTGGCGGGCAAGGGCTGGCCGGACCTACTGGAGGTGCGCGGGGAGGTGGTGATTCCCGTGGCGGCTTTCCAGCGATTGAATGAAGAGCGACTGCGTGGGGGAGAGAATCCCTTCGCCAATCCGCGCAATGCGGCAGCGGGCAGCCTGCGGCAACTGGATTCCAAAGTGACGGCGAAGCGTCCCCTGGCGTTTTTCCCCTGGGGATGGGGAGAAAGCAGCGCGCCACTGGGAGAGTCGCACCGCGCGGTGATGCACAGCCTTTCTGTCTGGGGTTTTGAAGTGACATCTTACTTGCGTAGTGTTCACCATCTTGCGGAATGCGAAAGCTATTTCAATGAAATGCAGAAATCACGCGAAGGCATGCCTTTTGAAATAGATGGTCTTGTGTTCAAGATTGATGATCTGGCAGCCAGGGAACGGTTAGGCTTTACCGCCCGCGCACCGCGTTGGGCCATTGCCTATAAATTTCCGGCCCACGAAGAGCGTACCGTGGTCGAAGATATCCTGGCTTCCGTAGGGCGCACCGGCGTGATTACTCCGGTGGCTGTCTTGCGGCCCGTGCAGGTGGGCGGCGTGACCGTGAGCCGCGCCAGTTTGCATAATCAAGATGAAGTGGATCGTAAAGATATTCGCGTGGGCGACACGGTACTGGTACGCCGTGCCGGGGATGTGATCCCCGAAGTGGTCATGGTGCTCAAGGAAGAGCGGCCAGCGGCAGCACAGCCCTGGCAAATGCCGTTGCGTTGTCCGGTTTGTGACTCAGAAGTCTTGCGTCTGGCCAACGAATCGGCGCACCGCTGCATGGGTGGGCTGTATTGCCCGGCGCAACGGATGGGCGCTATCGAGCACTTCGCTTCGCGCAAGGCGATGGACATCCGGGGCCTGGGCGAGAAACTCGTGCAGCAACTGGTCGAGCGAGGTCTGGTGCACTCCGTAGCCGATCTTTACCATCTGGACGAAGCA
>DAIAVG010000259.1 GCA_027445725.1 Acidithiobacillus sp. | reverse complement strand
CTCCCGTCTTGTTCAGGCGGGCCTTGCGACAACTGAGAACCGGACCCTGATGGCGTCTGCTGTTCAGTTCCAGCAGCCAGTATAGGGCGTAAGTGGTGGTCGAGGGCTTGCGTTTGGGCGGATCCAGGTGGGAGCGCAGTTCGCTCAGCCATTGCATCACATGCGGGCGTAACACCGGCGTCGGCGTCGTGTGGCTGCGCTGGGCGAGCAGGGCGAGCAGCACTGCCGTGACATGCTTGCAGCGACTGCCCACCGGGCAGGTACACAGGGTCACCAGGTGCCCCTGGCTGAGGTGAATGTCTACCCGGTACGGCTTGCGTGCCGTGCCCTGTACCAGGGCGCTGAGGTCGGTGCCGCCGCGCTGCTCCAGATGGCTGATGGACTTCTGATAAGGTTGGGCCTTGCGAATCTCCAGATCACCCAGCCAACTGCGGATGTCTTCATAGCTGTACGTCTCCAGCGTGGGCATCGTACTGGCATCGCGGTGCCAGTTCATCCAGTCGTTCTTGGTGGGCATGGGGCTTGCTCGGTGGTGTAAGCATTATCAGGAAATGCGCCCGGACGACGCCGCAGCACAAACCGTAGATAGTACACAGTCGAGGGGTAGGAGGGGAAGCCGTTCGATCTGGTCCGCCAGTATCCCCGCCAGCGGCTTGCCGTTATCATGGGCGAAACGGTGGGCACAGAGGGGCAGGCGATGGCGGCTTTTGGGACGAGTGGGTTGCGGGGTCTGGTGGTAGACCTCACGGATCAGGTCGTTTATGTACATACGCGGGCTTTTCTGCGCTATCTTGCGGAAATCGGCGAGTTTCACGCCGGGGATGTGGTGATACTGGGCGGCGACCTGCGTCCCAGCACGCCGCCGATGCTGGCCGCGGCCTGGGCTGCTGTCCTCGCGGAAGGCGGGCAACCGGAGTTTGCCGGATATCTCCCCTCACCGGCACTGGCTTTTGCGGGGCTGACGGCGGGGGTACCATCGCTGATGGTCACCGGCAGTCATATTCCTTTTGATCGCAACGGCATCAAGTTTAACCGCCCCCATGGGGAATTGATGAAGGCCGATGAGGCCGGGATACTGCGTCAGGATATGACGGTGGATGCAGCGCTTTTCGACGACGCGGGCGCGCTGCGCAAACCACCCGTTTTGCCTGATCCCGACCCGCACTGGCTGGCGCTCTATCAGCAGCGTTACCCGGACTTTTTCGGCGCGGACAGTCTTGCCGGGTGGCGACTGGGCGTCTACCAGCACTCCGGCGTCGCCCGTGATCTGCTGGTGACACTGCTGGAGTCGCTGGGTGCCGAGGTGCTGCCCCTGGGCCGCTCGGCGGATTTTGTGGCCCTGGACACCGAGGCCCTGCGCCCCGAAGACACGGTTCTGGCACAGCGTGCGGTGGCTGAGCACCATCTCGATGCGCTCCTGACCACAGACGGCGACGCTGACCGTCCCATGATCGCTGACCATGAAGGCCGCTGGTGGCGCGGTGATGTACTGGGGATTCTGACGGCTCATGCCCTGGGCGCCCATACGGTAGTCACGCCGGTAAGCAGCAATACGGCGCTGGAGATGTCCGCCTTTTTCCCGGAAACCCTGCGCACCCGGATTGGTTCCCCTTATGTCATAGCGGCGATGCAGGGCGCTTTGCAGGAGGGACAGATGCCCGTCTGTGGTTACGAAGCGAACGGCGGCTTTCTGCTGGGCAGTCCGCTCACCCGTAATGGCCGCACCCTGGCGCCACTCCCCACCCGCGACGCGATTCTGCCCATGTTGACGGTGCTGACGGCGGCGCAGGAGCGGGGCATCCCCCTGGCCGCCTTGCTGGCCGATCTGCCGCCCCGTTTTACCGCCAGTGACCGTTTACAGCACTTTCCCACGGCACTGAGTCAGCGCTACCTGGATGCTTTTCGCGGCAAGGACAAGGCGGCCAATCTTGCGGCTTTCAACGCTGCCTTCGGAGAAATCGCGGGTGACGCGCAGCACATTGATCTGACGGACGGCATCCGGGTGACCCTCGCGCCGGGCGGCATCATTCATCTGCGGCCTTCCGGCAATGCGCCGGAACTACGCTGCTATACGGAGGCCGATAGCCCGGAGCAAGCCGAGACCATGCTGCGGACTGCCTTACAGGTCATGAATGGCTGGCGGGCCTGAGCGGCGGATGCGGCGCATCGCTTTCTCGCGCGTCTGGTGGGTGTACATCGGCGCCGGGCTGCTTATTGCGGATCTGCTGCTGATGGTGCTGCGCTATCTGGGCGTGGTGTTCAAAACCAACGCCGTGGCGGAACTGGCGGTCCACCATGGCGTCGATGCCCAGGCGCAAAGCCTGTTGCGTCTGGCGAACGTGTTGAATCTCGTTCACTGGAAATGGATCGGCGAAATTTTTCTGGTCGGCGTTGTTTTACTTTTTATCGGTATATGGAACCCCTTTTACCGAAAAAAATAATTCCGCCCATCTTCAGCCCGTGCCCTGACTGCGCAGATAATCCTCATAGGTGCCCTTGAAGTCCTGGATGCCCCGCGGGGTGAATTCGATGATGCGGGTGGCCAGGGAAGACACAAACTCTCGGTCATGGCTGACAAAAAGCAAGGTTCCGTCGTATTTTTCCAGGGCTGAGTTGAGAGACTCGATGGATTCCATATCCAGATGGTTGGTCGGCTCATCGAGAATCAGCACGTTCGGTTTCTGCAGGGTGAGCTTGCCGAAGAGCATCCGGCCCTTTTCGCCACCGGAGAGCACCTTGACCGAACGGTTGACCTGGTCCTGCCCGAAGAGCAGGCGGCCCAGCACGCCGCGGATCACCTGGTCATCATCGCGCTCACCGCGCCACTGGCACATCCAGTCGAAAAGCGTCATATCCTCGGCAAATTCCGGGGCATAAT
>DAIAVG010000258.1 GCA_027445725.1 Acidithiobacillus sp. | reverse complement strand
GCTCCCTTGGGCTTGCCTTGCGGGCAGATATAAGCCGCACCTCATCTTCTCCATGCTCGGTGTAAACCACCACCAACACTCTGCCCAAGAAATCTCGTCCCATGGTCACCAGACGCTGCTCACCCTCGCTATCTACGTCCTCGATAGTCAGGGCGCCATCATCGAAGAACACCCCGACCGCATCGGCGAAATCCATACCGTGCTTGGGGCGATTTGCCTGCCGCTTTCTGTCGTCCCAAGTGAACCTCATGGTCCATTAATGCACAACTGTACACGTCTGTAAAGACCTTCCCAGACAGCCCCATCAAGCACTAGCTCTGCCCTTTACCCATAAATATTATCCATCAAGCTCATCCTTGAGGGCGAAGCCCTCGCAGAGCGCGAGCAGTCGCGCATATCCCTGCCACATAATTTGGTGGCCTGGCGGCGGATCGTTGGCTCGTCCTATATGCCCGCCGAGGCGTGCGACAAGGCGGACGGCATCGCCGATGTGCGCGGGTCCGGTAAGCCGTTTTTTTTAGCGTAGGCGGTCAAGACGTCAATCTCGATATCGGAGAACAGGATACTGGCAGGAAGGTCCGGGCATTCCCGGCCCAACAGCGTCATCAGCATGATCCGCCAGGCCATGACCAGGTTGATGGCAATAGCCCGCTTCAGTCGCTCGGCGGTCTTGTGTTGCAACTCTTCAATGCGGCAGCCGCTTTTCAATACCCTGTGCCAATCTTCGATCCGCCAGCGCAGGCAATACCAGCGCAGGCACTCGTGCGCCTGATCAGCGGTGGCAATCTCGCACGTTGTCAGCAGAAACCATTCTAAGGGTTTGACGCCATCCGGTGGTGATCTCTCCACAATATGCACTACCCATAGCGAGACAGGCTTTTTTGCAGGATGCCCGGTCGGCGGACGCAGTGTGATCTGGTGATAACGTAGGGCAACCTCTGCTGTACGTGCCGCGCGCTCCTCTCGGGCTTTTTGTTTATACCGCTTCGGTCGCGCGCTTTGGCGCGGCACAGGGATGCGCAGAATGCCCCGCACGGGGCTTTGTCGGACCGACTCAAAAAGGGAGAGATCCTCCGTGGTCGCCCGATTGTGTTTGGCACGTATCAGCAGATCCACCTTGCGCTTTTGATGCTGCTCATCAAAAAGGGCATAAAAATCGGCTTCCCGATCCATCACACAGACCTGTCGGGTGTCCGGGAGATCGGCGGCCACGGCAACACAGTCACGCAGCCCCTGTATCCAGGCGAACGTCTTCTTCTCTTCGATCGGAAGAGATGCGGCAGGTTGCCCCTTCTGCCGGGGTGTCGGGGCTGAACATTGCGCGTTCAGAAGCCCTAAAGGCAGCCCTGCTGTGCTCACTACCAGAGTGGAGTGCAGATGCAGCCCCGGGCTATCGGTACCGGTTTGATTGCTGCCAATGACTCCCAGTCCTTCGCTCTGCGCCAGTCCCGAGTAATTCAAATCGGTACCATCCTGGATGCACAGTACCGTGGACTGTCCCTTCATCCGCTGTATGGTGCGCCCGCGGTGCGGGGCCAGGATGGCTTCCATGGTGACCCCCGCATCATCGGGTTGGTCGATCATGCGGTAGTATCCCTTGATGGCAGGCCAGTTTCCCTGGGCTACCCCACAAAAAGCGCGCCCTGGCATGGCACCCATCAAGCGTGCACTTTCGACCAGCCGCTCACTGAGTCGTTGATCTCCGATCTGGGCTCCACCGAACTCCTGATCGGCCCACTGACCGCCATCCAGGCCCTCGGCGATCTCCAGGGAAACCAGCCCGACGGGCTCGGCAACACCCATTTTGGCGCGAAACCCCGAATCCAGCACATAGGCGTAAATCGCTTTTATCGACTTGACCCGCAGGTGCTTTCTATCCTGCCGACCACGGCCCCGTGTTTGTCCGATAGCGACCCAGTTTGCGGCCTGATAGCAGGTTCCCGTGAACTGGTCGGTATCCACAAAGCTCTCCACCAACCAGGGGCGATAATGGTATTGCGCCTCGTAATCATCACCGAGACGGCGCAACACCATACCCAATACGCGAGAGGCCAAATTCTGGCAGTGGACCGTCGTTCGGATGAGAAAACGACTCATGCCAACCACACGGAAGAGGTACTTCCGGCGGGTGTCACTATCCCAGCCTATCCACTGATCCCGATCCGCCAGTTGCAGTGCCGCCGCACCGAATCCCAATCCGCCCAGCCAGCCATGTTCCGAGCCTATCAGGTAACGCATTTGTGCGCCGACCAGTGGTCCGGCCCCTTGAGGATGTTCACAGAGCATGAGCTCATTCCACACCCGCATTTGCTCATCCGTTTTGACTTGTATCAGCGTCAGCCCGCAGACAGCGCCGGCCTGTGCGGGCACTTCCACGGGATTCGGGACGGGCGTATTCAGGCGTTGTGGACTTGGAGTCCTGCGCAAAAGATGGCTACGCTTATTCACCGGCAGTAGCGCAAAGTGCTCAGCGCGCTCCAGCTCGCGCAAGGCCTTGGCGCATCCGGCGACTTGCAGGTGCTGGCGGGCATCATAAAAGCCAAAATGCTGGCAGACAGCCCTGGCAAAAGCCGCCCGGGTTTTATGCGTGGAATCGTTCTGCAGCTGACGAATCGTTTCTACCGCGTCCGGCTGCGCCAATGTGCGCTTGATCTGATTTTGGGTGTCCATACCGCAAGATAGAACGCGCGTAATAAAAAGTCCAGCTACTTATAGGGGTAAAGGGCAGCCCTAGGGCTGGCGCAGGCGGCTTTTCTGGTGATGATGGTGCGCAACCCCAACCAGCTCAATCCGCTGATTCATCCGCGGGGTGCCCTCGCCACCCGCAACCAGATCCTGCGGGAATCCCGGCGGCAAGGCGTCATTTCCCAGGCAGAGCTGGAGCGCGCGCTGGCCACCCC
>DAIAVG010000257.1 GCA_027445725.1 Acidithiobacillus sp. | reverse complement strand
ATCTACCTTCAGGTCCGAAGGATCGATCAACACGTCGACCTCGTCCGCCTCGGGGAGCACCGTGACGGTCGCGGACGAGGTGTGGATCCGACCCTTGGACTCGGTGACCGGCACCCGCTGCACCCGATGCCCGCCCGACTCGAATTTCAGACGGGAATAAGCGCCGCGGCCGCTGATTTCCAGCACGATTTCTTTGTAACCACCACGTTCCGAATCGGAGGCGGAAAGGATGACCACGGCAAAACCTTTACTCTCGGCGTAGCGGGTATACATCCGGGCCAGCACTCCCGCAAAGAGCGCTGCCTCCTCACCACCCGTCCCCGCCCGTATCTCCACAAAGACATTACGATCATCATTGGGGTCCTTGGGCAGCAAGCGCACCCGCAGGGATTCTTCGAGTTGATCGAGTTCTGCCTGTGCCGCCGCCACTTCTTCACTGGCCATGGCACGCAGTTCCGCATCCCGTTCTTCCATCAGCATGCGCTCGGCCTCGTCCCGATCCTGCTGCCGCTGCTGATGACGGCGGAGCAGATCCAGCACCGGGCTAATTTCTCCCAGTTCTTTGGAAAGACTTTGAAAACGCTGTGCGTCGCTCGCTACATCCGGACTCGCCAGCAACTGACTCAATTCATCAAAACGAAAAGCCAACTGCTCCAGTTGGCCCTGCAAACGCGGGCTGAGACTCATCCTTCGGCGTCACTGAGATGAAAGAGAATATCCAGCGCCGCGACAAGACTTTCGTTGGTCGCGTCCTGACAAGGCTGGCGGAGGGTCGCAATGGGGTCGTGAAGGACTTTATTCATCAAGGCCTTGGAGAAGGCATCCAGTACCGCACGGGGGTCCTGCCCCTGATCCAGGTAACGCATAAAGCGCCGCACCTCTTCCTGGCGCCGATCCTCCACATGATCACGCAGGCGGCGGATGGCGGGCACCACATCCAGACTCTCCCGCCACTGCTGGAACTCGCCGACCTCCTCGGCAATGATCAGCTCTGCCACCTCTGCCGCCTCGCGGCGTGCGCGCATGCCCGCCTGGGCGATATCGTTCAGATCGTCCAGCGTGTAGAGAAAACATTGCGCAACACCTTCCACTTCCGGGGCAATATCCCGGGGTACGGCGAGATCGACCAGCATCAGATCACGCCACGCCCGCCGTACCATAGCTGCGGAGACCGTTTCCAGCGTGACTATGGGCAGCAGACTCGCCGTGCAACTCACCACCACATCGGCATCATGCAGGAGCTCCGGGATAGCCTCCAGAGCATGGGCATTGCCAGTAAATTTCTCGGCCAACTGCTGCCCGCGTTCTGCACTGCGATTGGCTACGGCAAAACTCCCCACCCCATGCTCGCGCAGATGGATCGCCACCAGTTCGATGGTATCCCCGGCGCCGATCAGCAATACCGACTTGCCTTCCAGACTGCCCAGCAACTGCTTGGCCAGACTCACGGCTGCATAGGCCACACTGACCGGGGCTGAGCTGATAGCAGTCTCCGATCGCACCCGTTTCGCCACGCGGAAGGCCCAATGCAACAGGCGATTCAGCACCGGCCCGGCAGCACCGCTATCCGCAGCAGCCTGATAGGCATCCTTGACCTGACCGAGGATCTGCGGCTCTCCGATAATCATGGAATCCAACCCGCAGGCTACGCGAAACAGATGGCGCACGGCCTCCGCATCGCTGGAAGTATAAATATGTCCATCCAGCAATCGCGGGTCCACGCCGTGGAAGTGACAGAGCCAGTCCTGCAAGGACTGGCGATGGTGGCCCTGCCCGCCGTGGAGGTAGATTTCCGTGCGGTTACAAGTGGATACGATCAACGCTTCCGTGGCCAGTCCTTGCTCCAGCAAGTCGCGGTGGGCCGTAGCAAGGTTCTCCGGAGAAAAAGCGACTTTTTCCCGGACCGCGATAGGGGCAGTATGGTGACTCAAACCAAGGCAGAAAATAGCAGCGACCGTCCCTGCAGAGCGACGATTAGGGGGCTGAATTGTCGCCGACGCCGGGCAGGATTGCAAGCCAGGTCCCTAGCGGTTATTGTGCCTGCTGGCAAAAAAAAGCGGAGAAAAGGCAGATGAGGAGCAGGCTTGGGGGCATCGTGGCGGGTATTATACTTGGCCTCGCCGCCGGAGGTGCAGCCGCCGACTCCGCTTCGGATGGCATGACCGGGGAGCAGCTTTACTATCTGTTAGTCGCCGAATTCGCCACCGTGCAACAGGAACCACAACTGGCCGTTCCGGCTTGGCGGGAAGCCGCCAAACTGGCGCCAGAAGCCAACGTCCTCGGGCGTGCCACACAGGTCACCGCGCAATTCGGTGATTTTCCGGGCGCTCTGCAGCTTGCCAAACGCTGGCGGGAGACCGCCCCTGGGAGTGCCCAAGCGGATCAGTTTGAAGCCGCGCTGCTCCTCACCACGGGTCAAGATGAGCAAGCCATTCAATTGCTACAGGCAACACTTGCCCGCTTTCCCGACGACCCGAAAGTCACCCTGCAACTCGCTGAATTACTGGTGGCCCACGGGCGCAGCGGTGAGGCACGGCGATTGTTGAGCGCACTAGCGGACAAAAACCCGAAATCTGCAGCCGCCTGCTATGCGCTCGGGCGTATTGATCTCAGTGAAAAACAACCAGAACACGCTATCCCCTGGCTGGAGAAAGCCCTCAGCCTTCGTCCAGACTGGCAGGAAGCCGCCATCAGTCTCGCCGAAGCCCAGCAAGCTACCCAGGGTCCTGCCGTCGCTTTGCGTAGCATTCAAAGTTTCACTGCCAGTCATCCGGGGGCCACGCTCGCTCGTCAATATCTGGCTGCGCTCTACCTCAAAATGGGAGGCCTGACACAGGCCTATCGCCTCTACCAGGACATGGCGCGACAGAATCCCGATGACCCCGATATCCTCCTTTCTCTCG
>DAIAVG010000256.1 GCA_027445725.1 Acidithiobacillus sp. | reverse complement strand
TGGCAAAGCATCTGGAGCGTCATTATCGCAACGTTCACAAAGATGAGATCGCTCTCATGGAATGGATGGTTATCGAGAAAGACGCCTCCGGACATGTCTTTGTTCCATGGGATGAAATCGACGTGCGGTTGCCTCTTAATCGGGATGCGGCATAACTATGTGAAAATACGCCGCCTGTTCGCGGCGCAGTCGCTTGATTTTAACTCGCATGAACCGTTTCGTACTGCCGTTCTAACCATTGGCAGTAACTTCCGTCCATGACCGCGCGCCACCATTCCGGGTGCTCCAGGTACCAGCGGATGGTCTGGCGGATGCCGGTGGGGAAGTCCACGGCCGGTTGAAAACCCAATTCGCGGGTGATTTTGGTGGCGTCGATGGCGTAGCGGCGGTCATGACCGGGCCGGTCGCGCACATGCTGGATCAGGTCGGCACTTTTACGGCCCTGCGCCGCCGCTGAATGCGGGTAAGCCTGCAACCACCGGGGATCACTCGCGAAAAGTTCATCCATGATCTGACCGATCAGCAGGACAATGTCGATATTGGCCCATTCGTTGCAGCCGCCGATGTTGTAGCTCTCCCCCTCCCGACCTTGGTCCAGAATCGCGGCGATGCCCCGGCAATGGTCTTCCACATAAAGCCAGTCGCGAATCTGACGACCATCGCCGTAGAGCGGCAGAGGCTGATTATGCAGGATGTTGACGATGATGAGGGGAATCAGTTTTTCGGGAAAGTGATATGGTCCGTAGTTATTGGAGCAGTTGCTGGTGGTGGTACTGAGTCCGTAGGTATGTTGATAGGCGCGCACCAGATGGTCCGATCCCGCCTTACTGGCGGCGTAGGGGGAGTTGGGTGCGTAAGGGGTCTCTTCGCGGAAAGGCGGGTCCTGAGGACCGAGGGTACCGTAGACTTCATCCGTGGAGATGTGATGAAAACGGTGGGGAATACGACCTTGCGGACCATCCAGCCAGAGGCTTTTGGCCACCCGCAGCAGGTTATGGGTGCCGAGGATGTTGGTCTGGATGAAGGCGTCGGGGTCGTGGATGGAGCGATCCACATGGCTTTCGGCAGCGAAGTGGACGACGACGTTGAGGTGATGGTCGGTCATCAGCCGCTCGACAAGCGGGGCATCGTTGATGTCGCCCTGCACAAAGCGAAACCCTGCGTGCTGCTCCAGCCCTTCCAGATTATGGCGATTGCCCGCATAGGTGAGGGCATCCAACGCCACCAGCGTAGTGCGCGGATGCTTGCGCAGCCAGTGGTGGCAGAAGTTGGCACCGATGAAGCCGGCAGCACCGGTGACCAGCAGGCGTTTGTCAATCAGTGGATCAACGGCGACGGACATCGGGTGCTCCTTTTTGAATCAGGCTTCTTCGGGTTCAGCGAACATCTGCCGCAGTGCGGCCCGCCAGTGCGGCGCGGGACCCAGCGTGGCGTAACTGGTGGACTTGTCGAGCACCGTGTAGGCCGCGCGGGGGGCGGGGGTGGGATACCCGCTCGTTGGGATCATCTCTATGGGGATGCTGCGCCGCAGGCGTCCCGCAGCCAGTGCCTCTTCCTGAATCGCCACGGCGAAATCATACCAGGAGGCCACTCCCGCGTCGGTCCAGTGCTGAATGCCCGTAAAATCCGGGTGGTCTATGGCGCTCCAAATCGCGCGGGCGAGCCCTGCGGCCCAGGTCGGGGTGCCGGCCTGATCACCCACGACCCGTAGCACGTCTCGCTCGGCCATGAGGCGCAGCATCGTTTTTACAAAGTTGCTACCGTGGGCGCTATAAACCCAGGCGGTGCGCAAGATGAGGGCGGCATCGCCGAGGATTTCCCGTACCTGCTGTTCACCAGCGGCCTTACTGCCGCCATAAACACCGAGGGGAGCTACTGGCGCGCCGGGTTGATAGGGGGTGGATTGGGCACCATCGAAAACGAAGTCGGTGGAGATATGGATCAGGTGGGCTCCGCAGGACTGGGCGGCCAGGGCGCAGTGGGCGGCGCCATCACGGTTGATGGCATAGGCCATCCCGGCTTCGGATTCGGCACGGTCCACGGCGGTGTAAGCGGCGGCATTGATGAGGCAGTCGGGCTGGAAACTTTCCACAGCCTCACGGACCTTGCCGGCATCACGAATATCCAAATCCTGGCGTCCCAGGGCATACAGCTTGACTGAGGGCGGCTGGCTGCGTTGCAACTCCCAACCCACCTGGCCTTGCGCCCCCAGCAGCAGTACGCGATACCTGTCGGATTCTCCGGCCACGGGCGTCACGGAAAGGTCTCGCTCTTTAGCAAAGAAAGCCCGGCAGCATCCTTGCTGGCCAGCAAGGGTGGCTTATTGTCCAGCAACGGCCAGTCAATGGCGATATCCGGATCATTCCAGATCACGCAACGTTCTGCTTCCGGCGCGTAAAACTCCGTAGTTTTGTAGAGAAAGTCGGCCGACTCGCTGAGCACATAAAAGCCGTGGGCAAAACCGGGAGGCACCCAGAGCATCTGTTGATTTTCGGCGGAGAGCGTGGCGCCAACCCATTGTCCGAAGTATGGGGAGGATCGGCGCAGATCTACGGCCACGTCAAAAACCGCGCCGCTCACGACACGCACCAGCTTGCCCTGGGGCTGACGAATCTGGTAATGCAGCCCACGCAGCACGCCCTGCTGGGAGCGACTGTGGTTGTCCTGCACGAAGTCGAGATCCAGTCCGGCATCAGCGAAGGCGCGCCGGTTCCAGCTTTCCATGAAAAATCCCCGGGCGTCACCGAAAACCCTGGGGGTGATGAGGAAAACCTCCGGAATGGCGAGGGCTTCAATGTTCATGGCTGACGTCCTTCGCTGAGAACGCGCAACAGATAATCGCCGTAGCCGCTCTTTTGCAAGGGGACGGCGAGGCGGCTGAGGGCTGCGCCATCGATGTAGCCCATGC
>DAIAVG010000255.1 GCA_027445725.1 Acidithiobacillus sp. | reverse complement strand
CACTGTGGACGTGGCTGGCCAGAACTGGCGCGTCTTTGTCCGTCGGGTAGCGCCGGGTAAAAAACTCGCCGTTGCCCAGTCTACCGATGTACGCAGTGACGCCGCTTTCGATAGCGCTCTGCGGACCCTGATGCCACTTTTGCTGCTGGTGCCTTTGCTGATCGTATTCGCCCGCCATCTGGTCCGGCGCAGTCTGGCACCCGTGCATGCCCTGGCCCAGGCGGTAGATGCGCAGAACGCAGAATATCCCGAGCCTTTACCGGCAAGCGAGGTGCCGGAGGAAATCGCACCCTTCCTGCGCGCCATCAACCGCCTGCTGGAACGGGTCAAGCTATTGATGGGCCAACAACGCCGTTTTGTCGCCGACGCCGCCCATGAACTGCGGACACCTCTGACAGCACTCTCACTACAAGCGCAGAATCTGGAACGGGCGGAATCCCTCGCCGAATGCAAACAACGCCTGCTGCCGCTCAAAAGCGGCCTGGAGCGATCCCGTCATCTGCTCGATCAGTTGCTGAGCCTGGCCCGCCAGCAGGCGGCAGTGGCAGCGCATCAGCCGGTGGACCTTGCCGCTATCGCCCGTTTGGTGGTGGAAGATCTCTATCCGCTGGCGGAGCAGAAAAACCTCGATTTTGGCTTGGAGCTGCAGGGCGCGGTGTGGGTAGAGGGGACGGAGGCGGCGCTGCATAGCCTGATACGCAACGCCGTCGACAACGCCCTGCGCTATAGCCCGGAAAACGGTGAGGTGACCATCCGAATCCGTGGCGATGGCGAAGAGGGTGTCGTGGAAGTCATCGACAGTGGTCCGGGCATTCCTCCAGAGGAATCGCATAGAGTATTTGATGCATTTTACCGCTTGCCGGACAGCGCGGAAGGCGGTAGCGGCCTGGGTCTGACCATCGCTCGTCATATTGCCGATCAACTCGGCGGACGAATAACACTCAGCTCGCGGAGCGACCGGCAAGGACTGGTTTTTATGTATCGACAGCGCCTTGTCACGTCTCCTTGAATCATAAAACATGGTGGTACCATACCCCTCACGGAGCGAAGGGATCATGTATTCGATTTTTGAGAGATCAGGCTGGTGGCGCCTTGCTGTATTTCATGGGCGCATTGCCTTTCTGCTGCTGCCTCTGACGGGCTGCGCCGGCTACCACGCACAGCCCTTGCGCGATCATCTGCCAGCTATGGCGAAGGTGGAGCGGGAAATGGCTGCCGCCCTGCGCCACGATCATCCCGCCAGCGCCCAACCGGTAAACCTGCACGCGCCCCTGTCCGGCGAAGATCTCGGGGAAGTTGCCGTGTTGCTCAATCCGGACCTGCGGGCGATGCGGGCACAAATCGGCGTTGCCCAGGCGCAGGTCTTCGCGGCTGGCCTGCTGCCCGACCCGCAGCTTTCCCTGAGCGCCGACCTGCCCAGTAATGTGGCTGCTGGCTACACTAACGCCTACAGCATGGGGCTGAGCTGGAGTCTCGCCAGCCTGTTCACCCGCTCTGCGAATCTGCATATTGCCCGGGCGCAAGAACAATCGGTGCAGTATCAGGTGGCCTGGCAGGAATGGATGGTGGCCAACCAGACGCGGATGCTGGCCCGGCAACTGTATTATCTGCAGGAGCAGGAGACCGTATCGCAAACGGCGGCGACTACTACGGATCAGCTCTACCGGATCTCGGTCCAGAATCTCCGGCTGGGAGACGCCACCATCACCACCACGGCGCTACGGCAAATCGCCTGGCTGGATAGTCAGGACCGCCAGTTGGCGCTGCGCCGGCAAGTGACCAGGGTGCGGCAGGATCTTAACAAAGTCATGGGGCTGCCTCCAGAAATGCATCTCGCCTTGCGTGCGCCGGAAATGCCGCGAAATCTTCCCGCCGCAGCCCGACTGGTTCCTCTCGCTGATACCCACAGGCTGGATTTGCTGGCCCTGCGCGCGGGCTATCAAGCCCAGGAAGCGCGGATACGCCGGGCGATTCTCGGCCAATATCCGGGATTTACCATCGGCATCTCCAGGGCGGCCGATACCTCGAATATCCAGACCATCGGCCCCAGCATCCATCTCGATATCCCGCTCTGGAACCGCAATCGCGGGGTTATCGCCGAGTCCGAGGCTACCCGTGCGCAATTACATGCGGCCTACACCGCCCGCCTCTTTCAGACCCGCGCCGATATCACCGCTCTGGTGGCCGATCTGCGCCGGTTGCGTCAGGAAATTACCCCGCTGGAGCAGCAGGTGCCGCAATTGCAAAGCGCCGAGCAGCGACTGCGGGGTGCGGCGGTGGAGCATAATGTGACTTTGATCGATTATGAGGCGGTACGCAGTCAGGCCCTCGCCAAGAGCCTGCAACTGCTGGCCCTGAAGCAGGCTTATGCAGAACAGCAGGCGGCCCTGGAAATGGCGGTGGGCCTGCCCTGGCAACAATGGAGTAAACAGCGGTGACGCGACGGATACCAGAATGGCTATGGGGTGGCTTGGGACTAGGGCTCAGTATACTGGCACTGCCAGCGATGGCGGAGGTGTCGGCCCTGGTCCAGTTAACTCCCGCGCGGGTGATGCCCCTGGCGGAGCATTTGCGGGCTTACGGCACGGTGGAATTCGCGCCGGAGGGCGGTCGGACCTTGTCGCTGGAAGCGGAGAGTCTGGTCAGTCAGGTACTGGTGGCGAATGGCCAGCGGGTACATCAGGGGGAAGCGTTGCTGCGGGTAGCGCCTTCCATCAATGACCAGCTCCAGTTGCAGCAGGCGCAGATCGGCGTGCGCTTCGCCCTCACCGACCAGCAGCGCCTGGAATCCCTGCGCACCCGGCAACTGGCGACCAATGCTGAGGTGCAGACCGCGCAGCAAACCCTCGCCAAAGCGCAAGCCACCCTCCACGATCTACAGATGCGTCTCAAGGCCCTGCAAGCCGGGGTGGTGCGTTCGCCCATCGATGGCGT
>DAIAVG010000254.1 GCA_027445725.1 Acidithiobacillus sp. | reverse complement strand
ACCCGGCAAAAATGTCTTCGATACCATGTACGCTAGCCAAAAGACTGAAATCAGTGTTATCCCCAATTTCTGTGGGGCATCCTGTGGACAATGGCGACAACGCCATAACCGACAAACGGAAAGCTCGAATCCTGAAAAATCGGCATCAACACCATCTCCCCAGCGATGGAAAGTATCTGCGTTGCTATAACCGGTATATGATATAAGAAGTTTCCAAAAATAAAGGTGACCTACCATGCACTTATCGGTAGATAATACCAATCTTGGCATGCTGCTCCCGATGCGGGCTGGTCTTGGCCTCTCTGAGTATCAACAATTAATAATAAATGAATTCTCTGAATCTATTTTTGACGACGTCGATGCGCACCTCTGCCAATCTACCGGGATGGATGCGGTGCTTTTTTCCACGGATACCGCAGACGATGGAAAGCTTTTCGCGTTCAAGGGCTGTGACCATGGCGGCTTGGTATTTTCCCCCAAATCTGGGACGTTCAATGATGTCTATCAAAAGACGTTGGTATTCATCGAGTCAGGGAGCTACGTCTACACCTTTTTTGCCGATCTCAAATACGTTTTTTCCGGGGAACTCCATTTTTCTTTGCCGCGCATGATTCATCGGCGCAATACACGCCAGTCGAAGCGTGTATTGCTGGATGGAAATATTATTCTGAAGCGCAAGGATGGCCGCAAAATGCTGGCTAAGCTGGTCGATTTCAGCCCTACCGGGGCCAGCTTCGTGACGGATGACACCGATTTCTCGGTGGGCGAGATGATGTTGGCCGAGTTCGAGATCCCGGATTGTGGGGTGTGTGAGACTGTGGTGACGGCGGTGCGTACCGAGCATCACCCCGGAAGGGGTTTTCATATCCTCGTCGCCATCAAAATGGCGTTGACCACGGACCAAAAGAAGAAGGCAGAGCATCTCTATCTGTGCAAGAAGGCCGAGGAAATCAAAAATTTGTCAGATCCCTCCCGATCCAGTCATGGGCATCCATTCGCCCGGAAATTTTGAGAACGATATCTTGTCTCTTTCTGCAAAACATTTTCTGGGCCTGACTGAGGCCGATTTTGCGCTTCTGGATCGTCATCGGGCGTTACTTTCCCAGGACAGCGAGGCATTGGCACGGCGGTTCTACGACCATCTGCTCAGCTCTCCGGTCACGGCCGCCGTGTTCCGCGACTTCACGCCGGAACGCCAGCAACATCTGCTGCAGGCTCAGGCTGATCATGCCGAAGGGTTGTTGGCGAACCATCTGGATAGCCATTGGATGCAGAGCATGGCGGAAATCGGACACCGCCATTACCGCCTCGGCGTTGAACCTGACTGGATGGCTGGAGCGTACGCTCTGTATTGGGATTATTGGGAAGGAATGCTGGAACAAGCGGATATGGTCCCGGATGAGCGTCGATCCCTGCGACGGATTCTGCTACACCTGTCCATTGGCGATCTCATGGCCCAACTGAGAGGTTACGGGCAGTCGATTCGGGAAACCGACGCCGAACGTATGGCTGTCTTCGAGGTGCTATTGCAAACACTGATTGACCCCCAGGCAATCGATGACTGTAATGGTACTCATCTGCTCAGTGGTATCTGCGCCGGGCTGGTAAGCAAAAGTAGCTCCGTGGCCTGGTCCGGTTATTTTATCCGGGAGGGCGCCGAGGAAACGCTCATACCACAGTGTCTGGAAGGCGTCGGGCGCGATGGCTTGCACATTCCAAAAACTCCGGAAGACCCCGCTTGGCGGGCGCTGGAAACTCATGCGCCCGTCATCTGGAGGCGCGGCGATATCCCGACGCCGGATTGGCTGCGGCCACTCGGCACAGAGGTTTCCGAGATGGCATGTTTTCCTTTCGGCAATGGAGATATGTCGGCGGTTGGGGTGGTGGCGGTCTGGCAGAAGGGTTATTTCCGGCGGGTCGGATCGACCTATTTTCTCGCCTTTGCCCACCTCGGTGATCTCATCCTGCGCCTGCGTACCCAGGCCCTGAGAGACCCTCTGACGGGACTGCCCAATCGCCAGCTTTTTTTTGACCGGATCGAACATGATCGGCAACAATGCCTGCGGCGGGAGCATCTGTTGGGAGTCGGTATCTTTGACCTGGACGGATTCAAGCAGGTGAATGATCAACTGGGTCACGGCGCTGGAGATGATTTACTTCGTCAAGTTGCCGGGCGTATTCAGAATCTCCTCCGGACAGGAGATACCCTGGCCCGCTTTGGCGGCGATGAATTTGGGCTATTGCTGCCTGACCTCGAGCGGGTCGATGATCTGGAATCGATTTGCGCGCGCATCATGGAGGAACTGCGCAGGCCCTTCGCCTTGGGCGAGGACATCGCTTCACTATCTGCCAGTATCGGTTTCACCCTCTACCCATTGGATGAAAGCGATGCGGAGAACTTGCTCCATCATGCGGATTTGGCCCTTTATTCTGCGAAGAAACAGGGCAAGGACCAGTGCCAAACCCATACTTGGTTGATGGATGCACGGATCAGCAGTCAGGTTGCCCAGAGAGAATATGTGGTGCGGGCACTTGAAGAAAACCGACTTCTTCTGCACTACCAGCCGATCGTCAGCACAGCTTCCGATACCAGAGACCAATCAGTGGTCGGGGTGGAAGCGCTCCTCCGTTTGGAGGATGGTAAGGGTGGGCTCCTTGTCCCTGCTGGCGTCTTTGCCGATAGCCTGGATCATCCACGACTAGCACGGGCGATAGGTCTTTTTGTTCTGGATGCCGCCTTGTCTCAGGGGGAAATCTGGCATCACCATGGCCTGCGATTACGCGTTTCCGTAAATATCAGCGTTCGCCACCTGCTGGATGCCCGGTTCATCGCCGACCTTGGGACGGCGTTGGCACGATACCCAGGCATTCCAGCGGATCACGTAGAGATCGAGGTAACTGAAGGTGCGCCTTTACAGGACTTTGAAAAGGCGCAACAGTCTCTCGTC
>DAIAVG010000253.1 GCA_027445725.1 Acidithiobacillus sp. | reverse complement strand
CCAACATCCCGGTGCTCTCCAGCGACTACACCATGCTCCATGAGGCCGACCGGGTGGTGGACCGGATTATGGCCGCCGCCCAGAAACTGGGCGGCGTCATCTCAGGCGAGCACGGCATCGGCATCACCAAGATGCGCTGGATGGAACCGGAAAAGATTGCTGCTTTCGCGGCTTATAAGGCCAAAGTGGACCCGGACAGCCTCTTCAATCCGGGCAAGCTGCTGGCGGGCTCCGGGCTGGAAACTGCCTATACGCCCTCTTTACAACTGGTGGAACAGGAAGCGCTGTTGCTGGAAGCCAGCGAGCTGGGCGCCCTCAATCGTGAGATCAAGGACTGTCTGCGCTGCGGCAAATGCAAGCCGGTCTGCATGACCCATATCCCCCGCGCCAATCTGCTCTACTCACCGCGCGACAAGATCCTTGCCACCGGTCTGCTCATCGAGGCCTTTCTCTATGAGGAGCAGACGCGGCGCGGCGTCTCTCAGCAACATTTTGCCGCCCTCAACGATGTGGCCGACCATTGCACCACCTGCCACAAGTGCGAGACGCCCTGCCCGGTGGATATCGACTTCGGCAAGGTCTCCATTCACATGCGTAACATACTCCGGGCGCGGGGTGAGAAATCCTTTAATCTCGGCACGCGCTTAGCCATGAGCTATCTCAATGCCACAGAGCCCGGCAAAGTCCACCTTTTACGGCGGGGCGTGCTGCAAACCGCCTACAATGCGCAGGCCCTCGCCCATAAAATCGCCAAACCACTGCTGCCCAAGGGGCCACCACCGGCCACCACCGGCAAGGTCCCGCTACGCGCCGAGGTCATCCACTTCCTGCGCAAACCGCTGCCTACGGACATGGGCGTGCAGACCATGCGCCAGCTTCTCGCCATTGTCGATGACAAGACCGTCCCCATCATCCGCGACAGCGCCAAAGTCACCGACGAGAGTGACGCGGTGTTCTATTTCCCCGGTTGCGGCAGTGAGCGGCTCTTCAGCCAGATTGGTCTGGCGACACTGGCCATGTTGCATCATGTCGGCGCGCAAACCGTGTTGCCACCGGGCTACCTCTGCTGCGGCTATCCACAAACGGCGGGCGGTCAGGAAGACAAGGGGCAGGAAATCTCCGTGCGCAATCAGGTGCTCTTTCATCGCGTGGCGAACACGCTGAACTACCTGGATATCAAGACCGTGATCCTGTCCTGCGGCACCTGCATGGATCAATTGCTGCAATATCAGTTCCAGCAGATCTTTCCCGGCTGCCGCCTGCTGGATATCCATGAGTACCTGATGGAAAAGGGCGTCGCTCTGGAAGGCGTAGAAGGCGTGCAGTATCTCTACCACGACCCCTGCCACAGCCCCATGAAAACCCACAAGCCCCAGAGCGTGGCGTCACAACTGCTCGGGCAACAGGTACTGGACTCTGCCCGCTGCTGTGGAGAGGCGGGTACTCTAGCCAGCAGCCGCCCGGATATTGCCACCCAGCTCCGTTTCCGTAAGGAAGAGATACTTAAGGAAGGCATCCTGCAGCTCACCGGCAGCGTGCGTGCGGAGAATGGCAACGTCAAGCTGCTCACCAGTTGCCCCGCCTGCCAACAGGGCCTGGAACGCTACCGGGAGGATACCGGTCTCGACACCGATTACATCGTCGTCGAACTGGCACGTAAAATCCTCGGCGCACAGTGGCAGCAGGGTTTTATCGACGCCGCTCGCCAGGGAGGTATTGAGCGAGTCTTGCTCTGATGGCTGCCAATCCACCACCCCAGCGACTGGGTAAACCGGACCGTTCCATGCACCTGCTCTCGGCCACTTCTGGCGCGGCAGACATCGTCGCGTTCCTCAAGCTGAATATGGTGTTTACCTCGGCGATGACCGGCAACCTCGCGCTCTTTGGCATCGCCGTCGGCCAAGGCCGCCTGCTCTCGGCCACCCATTCCCTCACCGCTCTTCTGGGATTCATCAGCGGCGTGGCCATCGCCGCGCCCTGGAAAGAACGCCGCTTTGGACTGCGCCGGATACTAGGTCTGGAAGTCGTATTCCTCGCGCTTTATGCACTCTGCTGGTTGCGGTGGGGCTTTCCGCCGGGGGGTATCCCGCTCTATGCATTGATCCTTTTCTCCGCCATGAGCATGGGGATGCAGAGCGTGGCGGCACGACTGATCGATGTCGCCGGGGTCCCGTCCGTGGTTTTCACCAACACCCTGACCAGTGTCGTGCTGGTCTTCATTCAAAGTATCCACAAACACCGGCCCCTGCCCTTTGCCCTGCGCCAACAGATGGCCGCCCTGCTCGCTTATCTCGGGGGTGCCGTGGTCTTCGCATTCCTGCTGATGATTATGCCGGTGCTGGCTATGACCCTGCCGGCCATTTTGGTGGCTCTGGCCCTCTGGATGCACTGGCGCCCCACAGCAGATGCGGCGAGCTGAGGGCAAGCGCAGCCCTATGGAAAGTTCTGACACCGAGACACATCCCCCCGCACAAACACCCCTCGACGGCGTGCTCGACCTGCACGCCTTCCGCCCGCAGGAGGTACCCGACCTGCTGCGCGAATATCTCCGGGCCTGCCGCGCCGCCCAACTCACGGAAATTCGTATCATCCATGGCAAAGGCAAAGGCGTGCTGCGCGAGACCGTTCACGCGCTACTCCGCCGCGAGCCCATGGTCCGGAATTTCCGTCTGGCCAATGACCGCAGCAGTTGGGGCGCGACCCTGGTCGATATTTATCCGCCGGACGCACCCTTACCACCCCGCAGTTCACCGGCTTCAAAGGCGCAGGTACCGGAATCGGCACCTGGCTGGTATCGTCTGCTGCAACATATTTTCATCAAGCGCTAAGGATAAACATGGCTCAGGAAGGCGTCAGCAAATTTCACCTGGACTGGCAGGCTGGTCCCGTCATCGACTGCCCAGACCGGGGCCTGCTCGGTCATTGGCGCGACGCATTACATGTCCGCGGCCTGATCGGTGCC
>DAIAVG010000252.1 GCA_027445725.1 Acidithiobacillus sp. | reverse complement strand
AATCTGAGCATCCAGGAGCAGGATGAGGTCCTCTACATCGACCGCGCGACGCCAGCGCGCATGATGCGCGTCGAACAAATCATCGGCAGCCGCGCGCCGCTCCACTGCACGGCTGTGGGCAAACTCATGTTGGCGCAGCAGGATCCCGCCGCCATCGCCGCCTAAGCACTGCGGACTGGCCTGCGCGCCCTCACGCGCCACAGCATTGCCTCGCAGCCATCGCTGGTGCGGGAGCTGGAGAATATTCGCCGCCTAGGCTACGCCCTGGACGATGAAGAGACCGAAGAGGGCGTGGGTTGTATCGCCGTGCTTCTTGATGCCGACCTACCGTGGACCGTGGGCCTTAGCATATCCGCGCCCATGGAGCGGCGTGAGCTTGCTTGGGTGAAGCCACTGCACGAGACGGCGCGGCGCATCCAGCGCGCCCTGCGCGGACGCAAAGTGACTCTGAATGTGCACTACCCGCAAGCTCCCGCGCAGTCCTGCCCCTGAGTTTCAGAGCTCCAGCAGCCCATACCCGAGGATGGCGCAGAAAGGCCCCAAAATCGCCACTTCCACAAAGCCGGCACCTTCATCTCGAGAGGCAGGCCATCCGTGCTCAGGGAGCGATACTCGTGTCATCCAGCTGGAGGATGGCCTGAATGAGGCGGTTGGAATGCTGCATGAGTTCAGTCTCCCAGCGCCTTGCCTCGGCGGTGTTGCCGGCAGCCGAAAGCTCCATGATCTTCTGTGACGCCCCGTGAAAATCCCGGTGTATCCGGTCTATGGAGTCGATGAGCGCCTGGGCTTCCCCAGAAAAATCCGCCTTGCGCAGAAAAACCTCGGCGTACCACCACAAACCGAAATCGCATCGATCGTGGGGTTTGTGGCAGGTGCAGGCTACTTCTTCCGACAGGCAGGCGCGGACCCGCTTGAGGTAATTGGCGTGGGCAGCGATGGCACGCAGGTGTTGCACCGGGAGTACCTCCTTATGCACACAACGGGAGTCGTGACACCGGGGCGGCTTTTCAGGCGCTCACGCGCTGGCGACGGGCTGGAGGGTCCATGCGCCCGTTTCGACATTCACCACGTTTTAGTAATTCGCCTACCGGCCAGGATATCGATGCGGCGGTATTTGTGACGTGAAAACCGGATAGGTATGGTCTGAAAATTTTGGTGGAGCCAAGCGGGATCGAACCGCTGACCTCTTGAATGCCATTCAAGCGCTCTCCCAGCTGAGCTATGGCCCCACAGCGTCTGCGCACGATAGCCAAAGCGCTGAATCCTGTCAAGCGCCCAAGCCCGTCATTCCCTTTCAGTCTCTATCCAGGCGCTTCAGCCAGCGATAAACGCTTCGCTCGCTCACCCCTAGATATTCCGCTACCTGGCGGCGATTGCCCTGAAAGCGCTCGAGTATGTCCAGCAGATCCGCAGGGCACTGCCCACGCCCCGGTGCCGGTCGTGGACGCGCCGCCGGTACGCTGGGCATGGCCGAACTCTCGGGCGTGGCGGGGTGGAAAAACTCCAGATGCTTGGCTTCGATGATCGGACCATCGGCCAGAGCCGCCGCTTTCTGGAGTATGTTGCGCAGTTCGCGCACGTTTCCCGGGAAGTTGTAGGCGCACAGCCGCCGCTCGGCTTCCCGGGAGAGCGTCCAATGCCCGCTCCAGTCGCGCCCGATGCGCTCCAGCAGCACCTTGGCAATGCCCGGAATGTCCTCGCGCCGATCGCGTAGTGGCGGCAGATCGATGGTGATGGCCGCCAGACGGTAGTACAGATCCTCTCGAAAATGCCTTTGCGCAGCCATGGCGCGCAGATCGCGATTGGTGGCGGCCACCACCCGCACATCGGCATGAAGATTGTCGTTGCCACCCAAACGGCGGAAGCTGCCGGTTTCCAATACCCGCAGCAGCTTGGCCTGCATGCCCAGGGGCAACTCTCCCACCTCATCCAGAAAGAGCGTGCCTCCGTGCGCCTGTTCGTACAATCCGAGCTTGCGCCCGACACAGCCGGTAAAGGCGCCGCGTTCATGACCGAAAATCTCGCTCTCAAAGAGATTCTCCGGGAGTGTCGCGCAGTCCACCGTAATCAAGGGGCCGGCGGCTCGGGAGGAAAAGTGGTGGATGGCTTGGGCCGCCAACTCTTTTCCCACCCCACTCTCGCCAAACAGCAGGATGCTCGCATCCGTCCGTGCCGCCATTTCGAGGTGATGCAGACAGCGCAGAAACGCCGGAGATTTGCCCACCATGCGCAGATCGTTGCAGGTGATGGCATCGTCCTGGGGAGGGAGGCGAATGATTTCTTCCCCCAGGTAGGTGCGACCACTTGGGTCGTGCAGGACGTGTCCGCGGATGCGCACGTGCTCGGCGTGATTGTTCTGATCGTAATGGATGTGCCGCACCTCGTGCGCCTGACCGGTACGAAATACCGCTTGGTGGGGGCAATCCTCGCCGCGCATGTGACAGGGGATGGGAGAGTGGTGGGAAATCTCGTGGCAATGCTTGCCGACGATCTCCTCGCGACGCACACCATAGGCCTCCCGGTAGGCGCGATTGGCAGCGACAATGCGGTAATCCCGGTCGATGAGGACCATGGGATTCTGCTGAATGTTCAAGGCCGACTCGAGCTCCAGGGCGGTCTCGGAAACGCTGCTGTCACCGTGCAGTCGCGCCGGGTCCAAGCTATTGCGTAGTTTTTCCATAAGGCACCTGGTGGTAAGTATCCCTGGGTAAAATCCATAACCTGACCAACGTACTCAAGAATCATACGAAACTTTTTTTCTCATGGATGCACTGAATTTTTTTATGATTTCCACCCCCTGTCGGTGCGCGGCAAGCCCTTCCCCCACCTGTCAGTGATAGTCATGATACGTCATGACAGATAAAAATCCAACCCGTCCAAAATCCCGGGGAACAGCAACCAAATCCTCATTTTATTAGTGTATCTGTATATTAATCATAGTTTATTTATAAATAGAATCAATACTTAAG
>DAIAVG010000251.1:328-2976 GCA_027445725.1 Acidithiobacillus sp. | reverse complement strand
CGGTACGCGATCAGGCCTGGCCTGAAAAACCGCCGACCAGGCCCGAACAAAACGATACTGGCAAGCACAAACTGCACCCACTCCCAGAAATGCGCAAAGGGACTCGCGACCATCAGCGCATGATCAAAGGCTGGGACGAATGTGGCACCCATGGACAGCACCAGAATCGCCAGGGCCAGCACCGCAGCTACGATGACATCACGACCCATGGCGCGCAAACTCACACGGCGCTGGTCTGCCTCGTTGACATCCTGCTCCCCGTCTTCCAGAACAGGATGCGCGGCGTAACCCACCTCGCTTACGGTGCTGGCCAATTCGTCCGTACTGATCATCGCCGGGATGTAGCGCACATGCGCACGCTCAGTAGCCAGGTTAACCACAGCCTCCAGTACTCCGGATTGCTGCCTGAGTGCACGTTCTACGCGGCCCACACAGGAAGCGCAGGTCATGCCCTCCACCACAAGATCTATCTCATCGGTCACCGGTACGTAGCCGGTCTCGCGGATCGCCTCGGCGATGCGGGCGGCATCGAGCTGTTTTGGGTCGAAAAGTACCTCGGCGCGCTCAGTCGCCAGGTTCACATTGGCCGAGGTTACGCCGGGCAGCTTGCCCAGCGCCCGTTCCACCCGCGCGCTACAAGAGGCGCAGGTCATCCCGTCTATGCCAATCTCAAGGTGTCCACGGGTTTTGTCATCCATGAATACATCTCCTCGGGTGATGCCCGCTGTGTACAGTGGATCACGTCCTACAGATAGTCGCTGTAAAAACTACATATAGCCCACCGCCAGTCCATGATAACCATTAAGACCCACTGCAATGTCAAGAGTGATTTTAATGTGCTTAGATCGCGCATTCTCTCACTGACTGACCGGATAACGCATAGTGGGGTGGGGGACTGCTAACAAGATGAACACCCTCAGCGTTGCTTAAATCTGGCTGATGAGCCAATCGAGGGCGACCCTCTGCCCTGATTGCTTGGCCCACAGGCACCGTGTTTCTGAATGATTCAGGATACCCTAATGCTTGAGTTGCGCCAGTTGAGCGGGATTTGCCTGATACATTACCTTATTCTCCACATCCGAAAAACCGCGATATAACGCCGCTGATTTCCCGCTTACGCTACAAAGACCTCGGATTGTGCCAGTTTCCACCCGCCGCGATCAGCGCATCGGCCTGTTTAGGTCCCCAGCTGTCTGGTTTATAGGGGTGCGCCCGGTGGTGTGTGTCCAGCACAGGATCGACCACCACCCAAGCGGCCTCAACCGCCTCCTCACTGGTGAACAATGCTCCATTGCCTGCCATGGCGTCACTCAACAGCCGCTCGTAGGGGGCTTCCTCTCCTGGCTGTTCATTCAGCAGGTAGAGTTCGCGCTGGTCGCCGACGAACTCCTTGCCTGCGCGCTTGACGCGCACGGCGAGGGCAACGGCAGAGTTAGGGGAGAGCCGGAAGCGCAGATAATTGGCCCGGCCGTCCACCGGCGCCGAATCGTCGAACAGTCTTTGCGGTGGCGGTTTCAGTTCCACCAGAACCTCAGCCGCTGTTGCTGCCAGACATTTGCCGGAACGCAGGTACCATGGCACCCCTTGCCAGCGCCACGAGTCGATGAACAGCCGCAATGCGCAGAATGTCTCGACGTCCGAGTCCTTCGCCACGCCCGGCTCTTTGCGGTAGCCGGTGTACTGACCGCGCACCACATCGTCCGCTTGCAGCGGGCGCATGGCCTGGAATACCTTGGTTTTTTCACTGTGCACTGCCCCATAGCCCTGATAGGCCGGCGGCTCCATGGCTAGCAGTGCGACGATCTGGAATAAATGGTTCTGGATGACGTCGCGCAGGCAACCGGCGCTTTCGTAAAAGGCACCCCGACCCTTGATACCGAAATCCTCGGCCAGGGTGATCTGCACACTGGCCACGTGGTTACGGTTCCAGATGGGCTCCAGAAATGAATTGGCGAAACGGAAATAGAGGATATTCATGATCGCCTCTTTTCCGAGATAGTGGTCGATCCGGAAAATAGAATCTTCTGGAAACACCGATTGGGCGATACGGTTAAGTTCCCGCGCGGAGGCCAGGTCGCGTCCGAACGGCTTTTCAATGATCACGCGCGCCTGATCGGCCAGGCCAGAAGAACCCAGTCCTTTGATCACCTTCGCGAACAGCGTGGGTGGAATGGCGAGGTAGTGCGCCGGGCGCAGGGCATCACCCAGTGCCTGTTTCATGGCTTTAAATGTCCCGAGATCATTGTAATCGCCACCCACATATTTGAGCAGGGAAAGTAGGTGATCAAGGGCATCCCGATCATCAATCTTGCCCGCTTGTTTGATGCTATCTTTCGCACGTTTATGCAATTGCGCCAGGCTCAACTTTGAGCCAGCAACACCTACCACCGGCACGTTGAGTACACCGCGCTTCACCATCGCATAGAGCGCAGGAAAAATCATTTTGTGGACAAGATCGCCGGTCACACCGAAAATCACCAGTGCATCAGCCGGCGTCGTGCGGTTATGAATAGTATTCATCTCAGTGCCCCGCTTTTTTCTCATCATGGCCGCCAAACTGCTTACGCATCGTGGACAGAAGCCGGTTGGCATAATCGCCATTGGTCAGTTCTTCGGCCCATCCGTTCAAAAATCTTCATATGCGTGTC
>DAIAVG010000251.1:0-318 GCA_027445725.1 Acidithiobacillus sp. | reverse complement strand
CTGTGCCCGTGCGTCCGTTTTCCATCAAGCGTGGTATAGGACGATAGAACGCGCATTCCATCTATCGTTACAAACGTTGGGTTCGCCGCTTCCGGGTAAACATTCCAATGTAAGTGGTAACTGAGCGGCGTATCTTGCGGATTATCTGGAGATATCATACAGGTCCGAGCGCAAGGGAGTAGCCGCGAAGTGTTCTTTCCAGATTCAAGGTGTTCATATCGGCAGGCAAACTGATCATCCAGCGCAGTATTACATCCACGATGCGATATTCACGCCGCATATTTTCATTATGATAACCCCAGCGCATCACACCAGGCC
>DAIAVG010000250.1 GCA_027445725.1 Acidithiobacillus sp. | reverse complement strand
ATGATGCGGCCTTCCTCCGGCGTGCCGTAGTGCTCCGTGTAGAGTTCGGCGTCGCCCGTCACCTGCAAGAGAATGTCCCAGCCGAACTCGGCACCCTGGGGCAGGTCGAGCAGCAGCAGTGTGGTGGCATTGATCAGCCGGGCCATGTCTTCGGTCCGCTCCAGATAGCGGGCCATCCAGTACAGGTTTTCGGCTACTCGCGAAAGCATGGGGCCTCCTCATCGACAATCCAGGTGTCTTTGCTGCCGCCGCCCTGGGAGCTGTTCACCACCAGCGAGCCGGGTTGCATGGCCACCCGGGTCAGGCCGCCGGTGGTCACGTACATTTTGTCAGCCTGCAAAATAAAGGGGCGCAGATCCAGGTGACGGGGTTCCAGGTGATCGTCCACCAAAGTCGGCGCGGTGGAAAGATTCAGCGTGGGTTGGGCGATATAATTGCGCGGGTTGGCGATGATCCGTTCCGCGAAGCGTACCCGCTCTTCCGGCGTGGCGCGCGGTCCGATAAGCATGCCGTAACCACCCGACTCATTGGCCGGTTTGACCACCAGTTCGTCCAGGTGACCCAGCACGTAATCACGGTCCGCATCGCGCATACACAGGTAGGTCGGCACGTTGGGCAGGATGGGTTCGGCATCCAGATAGTAGCGGATGATCTCGGGCACGAAGGCGTACACCACCTTGTCATCGGCGACTCCGGCACCGGGGGCATTGGCGATGGCGACCGTGCCGCGTCGCCAGGCGCGCAGCAGCCCGGGAATACCGAGGGCGGAGTCGGGGAGAAAGATTTCGGGATCGAGATAATCATCATCGATGCGCCGGTAGATCACGTCCACCCGCTGTGGCCCGGAGATGGTCTTGAGATAAACGACATCGTCGTTGCCGACGAAAAAGTCCGCACCTTCCGCCAGATAGGCCCCCATCTGCTGCGCCAGATAACTATGCTCGAAGTAGGCCGAGTTATAGATGCCGGGGGTGAGCACCGCAACGACGGGTCGCTCCCCCTCGCGCGGGGACAGTGCCGCGAGCGTTTCGTAAAGCCGGTTGGGGTAGTCGTCCACCGGCAGGATAGTGGAGGACTTGAAGAGCTCTGGAAAAAGCCGCTTCATGATCTGCCGGTTCTCCAGCATGTAAGAGACGCCAGACGGAACCCGTAGATTATCTTCCAACACATAGACCGTGCCGTCGGCATCGCGCACCAGATCGCTGCCGCAGACGTGCGCCCAGACCCCCAAGGGCGGATGCACGCCCCGACAGGGGTCCCGGAAATTGCGGGAGCCGGCCAGTACTTCGGCGGGGAAAACGCCGTCGGCGACAATACGCTGCGCGTTATACAGGTCGTCGATAAAGAGGTTAAGGGCTTGTAAGCGCTGCTTGAGTCCCTCTTCGATGCGTACCCATTCCCGCCGTGACATAACGCGGGGAATGATGTCGAAGGGCCAGGCGCGATCGATATTGCCGGCCTCGCTATACACGGTGAAGGTAATGCCCATCGCGAGGATGGCGGCATCTGCGGCCTGCCGACGGGCGAGCAATTCGTTGCTGTCCAAGGTGCCGAGGTAATCAAACAGCGGGGCTGCGGCCAGGCGCGGAACGCCGCCCTCGCCTACCAGTTCATCGTAGGTACTCTGCTGCTGATAATGCTTGCTCAGCCAATCCATAAGCCTTTTCTCCTCTTGCGTGATACACGCGCACGCTTCTGAATATGGCGCTGAGGCGACGTCTTCGTCCGTATACTGGATCGGGCCGCTCTATGGTCATTAGAGAGGTGTCAGCAAAGCTTGTGCCAACTACTGGCAGGCGATCTCCGGTTTTTCCTGAACGCTGCAACAACGCTATTCTGATCGGTAAGTCTGGCCACCGGCTCTCGGGTCTTCTGTAGGCATTGGTCCGTGCATTTTGGCTGTGTCCTGAATTTGCGGCCTTTGTATCGGATCGTGCTTGAACAGAGAGAATTATTTGCACCATAATAGTGCATATTATTCATATTTGGTGCATAGAACGTTTCCCATATTTACCTGCATCCCTGGAATTTAGGCCGGCGGGGTGCCAGATGTTTCCCAGACAAAGCGCGGCAGATCATCCAGTGCCCGCAGCAACCCCTGACTCCAGCGCTCGCCGATGCTGCGGTAAAAAGGGTCTTCCTCGGACAGGCTCAGGTAACGCCCGGCCCGCAAGCTGTCGGTATGGTAAATGAGCAGTTCCACCGGCGGACCCACGGTGACGTTGCTGCGCATGGTGGAGTTCATGGAGACCAGTGCGCAGCGTGCCGCTGCCTCCAGAGACAGGTCGGGGCTGACGACGCGATCCAGAATCGGTTTGCCATATTTGATTTCGCCGATCTGCAGGAAGGGGTGATCTGACGACTCGTGGATGTAGTTGCCCTGCGGGTAAATCATATAGGTCGCCGGAGTATCTCCCTTGATCTGGCCGCCCAGGATGAAGGTCGCCTCAAAATTGGTGTTGGCGGTGTCGCGGTTGGCCTGGTTACGCTGCACCTCGGCGTTGATGAGGCCGACATAATCCGCCGCCTCCGCCATGCTGGTCAGATTGAGCAGATGGGTTTCGGCGTCCTGGTCTATATCTTGCTGCATCCGCTTGACCACGCCCTGAGTAGTCGCCAGATTGCCCGCTGAAAGCAGACAGAGAAAGCGGTCCCCGGGCCAGCAGAAGTTATGCATTTTAGAGTAGATGCTGACGTTGTCGGTGCCCGCGTTGGTACGCGAGTCGGAGCAGAAAATCAGGCCCTCTGCGACATGAGCGGTGAGGCAATAGGTCATGGAGTGTTCCTGTGAGCCCGGCGACATAGATTTATGATATTCGCTGAAAATGATGCCTTTGGGAAGGGTGGTCCTGTCTGCTCCTCCGGCGGTGCTAGGCAACCCGTCAGAGATGCACTATTATGGTGCATCGGCAGTCTGTTGTCCGCGCCCGGACCGCGCCCGGTAAAAAATGTGGCCCTGACGGCGCCGTGGGAAGT
>DAIAVG010000249.1 GCA_027445725.1 Acidithiobacillus sp. | reverse complement strand
TATCATGGCACAGCGACTCGAAATCACGGATCGTACACAGATGGATATTGGGCGTATCGTACCACGTATGGGGTAAAACGTCTGTCATGGGCATGCGGCCACGGATACCCAGTTGCCAGCGCGCATGCCAGTGCCCCATGTTGGGAAAGGTGACGATGACCTCGCGTCCGACCCGCAGCATCTCCAACAGCAGTTCACGCGGATAGGTTGAGGCTTGTAGGGTCAGGGAAAGGACTACCGTATCGACGCTGTGATCGGCAAAATTACGCAAACCCTGATCGAGGTCTTGTTGAATCACCGGTATGCCGCGGCGTATGGCCGCCACCACCCGCGCCTCCTCAATTTCCACGCCATAACCTTGCACGCCTTTTTCAGCGCGCAGGTAGGCCAGCAGTTCGCCCTCCCCGCAACCCAGGTCGAGGATGCGGCTTTGCGGCGTAATCCAGTCGGCAATGATCGCCAGATCCTTACGCAGAGTCATGCTCCCACCTCTTCAGCAACGCGCCCGAGATAGGCGCGGAGCACGGCCACATATTGTGGAATGGGCATCAGGAAAGAATCGTGGCCGTGCTCCGCCTCAATCTCGGCATAACTGACATCCCGATTGCAGGTGTACAGTGCTTGCACGATTTCACGCGAGCGCTCCGGCGAGAAGCGCCAGTCTGAACTGAAGGAGATCACCAGAAAGGCTGCCTGTGTTGAGGCGAACGCTTCGGCCAGGTTCCCGCCAAAAGCGTTGGCCGGATCAAAGTAGTCCAACGCCTTGGTGATATAGAGATAACTGTTGGCATCGAAGTGCTCAACAAAACTGGAGCCCTGATAACGCAGGTAACTCTCTACCTCGAAATCCACGTCGAAGCCGAAGGAAAAAGCCTTGCCGCCGCGGGTGTCGCGGCCGAACTTGGTGCGCATGGCATTGTCGGAAAGATAGGTGATATGTCCGATCATGCGCGCCAGTGACAGCCCGCGCCGGGGCTTGGTGGCGTGGGCATAGTAGCGTCCGCCATGAAAGTCCGGGTCGGTCATGATGGCCTGGCGGCAGACTTCGTTGAAGGCAATGTTCTGCGCGGTGAGCTTGGATGCCGCGGCGATAACGACCGCATGACGCAAGCGTTCCGGGTAATCCATCGTCCACTGCATGACCTGCATTCCCCCCAGGCTGCCGCCGACGACAGCCGCCCACTGCGCAATACCCAGATGGTCGGCGAGTTCTGCCTGGGTCCTCACCCAGTCGCGCACGGTGACCATGGGGAAATCCAGTCCCCAGGGCGTGCCGGTCTCCGGATTGATGCTGGCCGGACCCGTCGAGCCTTTGCAGGAGCCGATGAAGTTGGCGCAGATGAAGAAAAAGCGCTCGGTATCCATGGCTTTACCGGGCCCCAGCAGGTGCTCCCACCAGCCCGGCTTGCGATCGTCCATACCGTGGTAACCGGCCGCATGGTGGTCGCCGGAAAGAGCGTGGCAGAGCAGGATGGCATTACTCCGCTGTGTATTGAGGGTGCCGTAGGTCTCATAGGTGAGGGTGTAGCCGGGCAGGTCGCGGCCACACTCCAGTTCCAGAGGTGCCGAAAAGGTCACGGTCTGCGGGATTACCAGTCCTACGGAATCAGCGGGTATTTCTGCTGGCATTGCGCACTTTAATTTTGTAAGGAAAGCCCAAAGAGTCTAATCGCGCCAGCCGCTGGCCACAAGATAGCGTCGCGACTGCCTGGGCGAACCGGTTTTTGTAATGGCGCATGTTCTTGGCTAAAATGACCAAGGATTGTCTCGATCTGGCACGAAAGTGGTGCGCAGATCGTTTGCCCTCAGTCCGGGAGCAGCGCCTTGGCTTGGAAATGGTTGGATCGAATGGTGACCTGGGTGGAAGGAGGTGCCGAGTTGGTGACTGCGCGCCCCAAGCCTTGGCTCGTCTTCGCCACAGGGGCTATACTTTTCACCGCCATTCCTTTCCCAGGCTGGCTTATGGACGCGCTGGCACCGCTCGGACTGTTGGTCGGTTTGCGCATCGCCGGGCGCAGTGAGGGAGAGGAATACACCCCGCAACAAACCCGGCACGCACTACATGTGGCCGTGTTATGGGGCATGGTGTTCGCGGTGTTCGGCATGATTTTTGAGTTTGGCCAGGACGTGGTGGTCATGGGGGGGATCCTCGCGGGGATTCAGATGCCCTGGAATGACGGATCGGGATTAGGGCAAGGGTTTTGGGGCTGGTGGTTTGCTTTCGGCGAGCGTTTTTCTGACCTCGCGCTCATGCCCTACTTCTGGTTTTCGCCCGCCTTTTTCGGGATAGCCTTGGCCTTGCACAAAGGACATGGCTGGCTGGAGTCTGAGGTAGAAACCACCCTGACCCTGATTTTCCGACCGGAACTGCGCGATCCGCTCATTGCCCTCTGGGCGATTATTTTGGTCAGTAATGTATTGATGCCATCCTTCTCGCAGATGTGGCTGAGTTTAGTGGTCTGGGTGCTTGGTCCGCCAGTCATTTATGTGGCCTATCAGGATATTTTTGCGGACAAACAGCGGCCGCGCCGTGGCAAGAAAGAAAAGGCGGCACCGAAGTTCGTTTTACAGGGCCACCCACAGCCAGTGCGCATTAAGATCTGATCCAAGGAATGCCGGGACCATGGACATCGGATGAAAGAAATTCATGGCATATGCCAAATTTTCACCCTTGCCGTGATCGTGCGCATCCATTAGTGTTTACCCCTATTTTTCCAAAGTTCTAAGGAGTTCGGCCATGTTTTCCAAAACCCTGACCATTGCTGATTTCGATCCTGCACTATGGGACGCTATGCGCAAGGAAACCCGGCGCCAGGAAGATCATGTCGAACTCATCGCCTCTGAAAACTACGCCAGTCCCATGGTGATGGCCGCGCAGGGTTCGGTGCTGACCAATAAATATGCGGAAGGCTATCCGGGCAAGCGCTACTACGGCGGCTGCGAGTATGTGGACATCGCCGAGCAGTTGGCCATTGAC
>DAIAVG010000248.1 GCA_027445725.1 Acidithiobacillus sp. | reverse complement strand
TTTAACGTACACCATGATTGTACAGATCAAGGATGGTCACTGGGAGGAAGTCGTTAAGGATGCGCAAAGGGTTGCCGAGATCGGCAAACAAATACAGGCAATAAACGCTTATTGATGTGGCTGCTGACGCCATCAGACCTTCGTGACGGGCAAGAACGCTGCATCTACCGGATGGATGGCTTGATGTAACGGGACGACGCCTTTGTGGGGGCGGTCGGGCGGAAAATTGGTCGTGGCGCTGAGGGCAAAACTCCAGTCATTTTGGCCGCCGAAAGCTGAGGAAGGAATGCATGCTTAATCCTAACAGCGGTTCTCTCGCTAAAATCATGAGATTCACCTGATAGGATGGGGTTTTTCGTTGTGGCAGAACCGCAAGCTCACCGTCATCGGGTAAAGGCTGCTCGGGATACAGCCAGCAGTGCGCTGCCGCTTGTTGGCGTAAGGCAAAATCACCATAACGGATTTTAGAGCTATTTTATTGAGGTATTCGGGTATATATTCGCCGAACAGCCAGTACAGAGGTTACGCTACCGTCAGGTACAGCAAACTCAGGGGATCCCACAAATGGCTAATTGCTGTGAAAACAAAAGCTGCGAGATAGACGCCATGCGCGACAGCCACGGGCGTGTGCTGTGGATCGTGTTCGCCATCAACACTGTCATGTTTTTCTCAGCATTGTTGGCTTACTGATGGTTGCCGACGGTCTCTATGGGATGCATTGATTAGGGTGCGGATTTATTAAGGCGGTGCCACAAACAATGAACAAAATAAAATCGTTGCCTATTACCGCCTTGCTGACAGCTCTCATCATGAGTATCCAAACCGTACGTGCAGATGATGTTATCCAAAATCCCTGCACCGGGCCGTCCGCATTGCTCGCCCTGCTAGATCGACCAACAGTGTCTGACAGTGCCTGCATGGTGCAATACGGCCAAGCCGTACTGGAAGCGGGTTACCAACACGCCAACCTTACGGGAACCGGGGGCGGCACTGCCGATAATTTCCCCGAGGCGGAATTGCGCTTCGGCCTGCCGGGCAACGACGAATTCGTCCTGCTGCCGCCCAACGACACTCTCCAGCAGATCCCAGGCAGCCCACATCTCCAGGGGTTCTCGGCCACCACGGTCGGCATCAAGCACGAATTGGGCTATACCAAACACTGGCTGGGGGCCGTGGAAAGCTTGTTTACTCTGCCCTCCGGGAGCCCGGCGTTTGGCAGCCGGGGGACAGGGGTAGCTTTTGACGGTATCGTTGACTATGCTCCCAGCAACGACACCGGGATATCCTTGCAATTGGGCGTCACCTCTCAGACCAATCCCGCACTCGCAGGAGGTGGTCGCTTCACCAGCGTTAATCCGGACATCACCTTTACTTGGCTGAAGTTTAGACATTCAGCCCGGCTCCGCCGGGTTTTTTATCGCCTTTCTTCCGGCGAAAGTGCTTGACACGGTGATGGGGCCGTGCGGCCGACCCTTGTGAAAAAGGGTCGGCTAATGAGAAGCATTTTAGGCTTCTCAGGATCACCACCATGCTCTTTCATCGTCTCGTTTCCCTCCGCCTGTCGGAGTGGATTCCCTACTTTCTGACGGTCGTGCCGCCCCGCTCGCGGCGCAGCTTCCTCGAATTGTTCTGTGGCTGCCTGATCTCGCCAGAAGGCTGGGTCACCCGCGCCCTCAGTAGCATCTCCCTCCGCTGCCACTGGACCACCTATTACAAACTCCTGGAGCGCGAGTCCTTGCGCACCCAGGCGTTGGCCATAGCCCAGGTTCGCTGGCTTCTGCAGTCCTTGCCCAAGCTCCTGATCGTCGATCTCGTCATCGACGATACCCTGGTCCTGCGACACTCTACCAAAGCCCCAGGTGCGGCCATCCGCTTTGACCACAGCCATAAGCACAATCGTCCCAGTTATGTCCTCGCCCAGAATTGGGTGGGCCTGGCGTTGACCCTACGTACCCAATCCGGCAAAGCCATTTCCTTCCCCATCCGCTTGCGCCTCGTGCCCAGCACCGGCAACACCCACAAGCTGAAAATCGCCGGGGCGTTGCTGCGCGCTTTTCTGCCCCATATCCCAGTACCCATCCGTCTCCTCACCGATGCCTGGTTCATGCGTCGGCGCCTTCTCTTGCCCTTGCTGCATCGGCACGGCCAGTTCATCGGCCAGGTGCGCAAAGATACGGCGCTGTTCCGGGATCCGCCAGCGCGAACGTCCCAACGCGGACGCCCCCGGATATATGGGGACAAGGTCACACCGGAAGACATAGCCGCACTGCCCACTGAGATCGTCTCTCTGCATGTCTACGGGAAATGGCAGAAGGTCCGTCTCCAATCTATCGTCGCCAACGCACGATTCCTGAATGGCCATCCGGTCCGGGCCGTATGGAGTGCAATCTACGATGAAAAGCACCATCGTTGGTCTCCCACTCGCCTCTATCTCGCTTCAGAGAAGCACTTGACCGCCAGCGAAATCGTCTCTCTCTACAGCAACCGATGGCAGATCGAGCCCATCTTCCACAACCTCAAACGCTGGTGGGGCATCAATAATCTCTGGCAGCAAAAACGCACCGTTTTGGAGCGCTGGATGCAGATCCGCTGCATCGCCTGGTCCATGGTGCAGCTCCTCGCCGAAACCCTGGCTGAGGACTTTCCCATGACCGACATAGCCCCTTGGCGTGTCGCTACCCCCGTTACCGCAGGACTCATGGCCCAATGGCTGCATCTGCAATTTCTGCGGGTTCCCTTCTGGGAGGGTTTCGACCCGAAGTCCGGAAAATTCCAGTGCCCCGCACCCGCCTTTTGGGCCGACACCGATGACCCGCCCCGCAAAAAGGCCGCCTGACTCACTTCTGACCCAAATTTACCGAGCCATAACGCCACCCAGAGGGGATGGCGAGGAGGCTGTATGTCTAAACTTCAGCTTTACTTGGTTGCCTTTGTGGAATTTACAGTTCTATGGCGAGGTCTACGGACAAAGCCGCAAGATCG
>DAIAVG010000247.1 GCA_027445725.1 Acidithiobacillus sp. | reverse complement strand
GCCTCGGCGGCAATGGTAGCGCGAACCTCTTCCAGTTCCCGGGCCTGGTGTACCTGCAGGCGGGGGACAATGGGGCGAGTACCGCTAGCCTGACGGTGGGCAGCCCAACGGCGCCGGTGGTCATCGCCAACGCTTTCAGTTCCAATGCCCAATTCGGCCGGGCCGGGGTCTTCCTGATCGCACCGACCATCAACTACAACTACGACCCGACCACTAACACCGCCAACGCCGCCGCTCAGGTGCTCTACACCAACGGCAACGCCGGCGTGGTCTTCGCGGCGCCGTACACCGGCCTGGGCTTCCCCAATGCCGTCATCAACGGGGCACTGTCGTCCACAACGAATCTGATGCCGCAGATCGACTTCCTGCAATCGGTGACGGCGACGAACACCTATCCCTACGGCCTGGAGCTGGTGCCCACGGACACCTTCACCAACGCCAACGGCAACCAGCAGCAGATGCAAACCTTCCTGAATCTGTACTAGAGACAGGGAAATGGATCTACTCACTGAAATATTTGCGACTCACCCCTTCATGGGGGAGCATCTATGTCATTTAAAAAACCAAATCCGCTGTTAAAGACCATCGGGATTAGGATGGATGAGAAGACCTGGGATAAATACCGGAGTTTTTCTGATGCTCAAAAAGAGGATATATTGACAGCGACCAGATCATTCTTAAGAGAGATGATTGCTGCGAACGATAATGCATGTTCTTCTGGTGAAGGGACGGTTCCACGCAAATAGCAGTATTCATCTATCTACGAGCATGTGGTGACTTCATCCTCTGAAGTCTTGAACGGGCGGGCCGACACCCCGCCCGTTTTTTATAAGGGTCAATCCTTGTCTGCAAAACGAAGGTTTTCTGAACAGTTTCGGCAGGCCCTGTAAATCAGGCTTGCCGACTGCTGTTTTTGCGCTTAAAGTGTCATTTAACTCATTTATCAATCTGTGTCTGGACTATGACCGACAAACAAAATACCTTGCCCACAAAGATCGGCTATGCCCGCGTCTCCACCGACGACCAGCATCTGGACCTGCAGCGCGATGCTTTGGAGAAGGCAGGGTGCCAGGATATTTACGAGGAGAAGATCAGCGGCAAACAGGCAGATCGGCCGGAGCTGACTCAATGTCTGCGCTCCCTGCGGGAGGGCGATGTACTGGTGGTCTGGCGCCTCGATCGCTTGGGCCGTAGCTTGCCCGATCTGGTGCGCATCGTCGGGGAGCTGGAAAGCCGGGGAATCGGCTTTGAAAGCATCACGGAGAAGATTGAAACGGTGAGCGCCACCGGTCGCCTGGTGTTTCATGTCTTCGCCGCCCTGGCGGAGTTCGAGCGCAACCTGATCCGCGAGCGTACCCGCGCAGGCATCGATGCAGCCCGTGCCCGGGGACGCCAGGGTGGACGGCCGCCCAAATTGGAAGTCCGGCAAATCCGGGAAATCCGCCAGCTCCTCAAAGACCCCCGGGTGCGGGTGACGGATGTGGCCAAGCGTTATGGCGTATCCCGTTCCACCATCTACAAGCACGCTGGGGCGGTGGTACCCGAGCGGGACGTTATCGCGTAGCGCCATGCCTACAACATCCTCCTCCACCGATCTGATCTACGACATGGATCGCTGGTGGGTGCGGGAATGGCAGAAGATCCAGTCGGAGGAAGGGCTCTATCGCTATTACCGCCTGGCTCTCCGGCAGAATCTCTGGGGCGAGTGGGAACTCATCAAAAGTTGGGGACGCATCGGCCAACGGCCTACCCGGATAGTCGCCCTGAGTGTTGCCGAACCAGAACACGCCGAAATCCTCGCAGCAGCCGTGGCCAAGGCCCGAAAACGACACGGTTATCTTCCCAATGGAGCATAAGGCCCTATGGGTCCCTATGAGAAAACGGAAAAATCGTACGATAAGCTTCCTGCGGGTCAGTAAACAATGGGGGTCAGGTGTTTTTGGGGCTGTTCACGGGTGAATAGCCAGCGGTAATATCCTGTCAGCAGCCCCGCACAACGGAAGGTTTAATCGACATTCTGTTTCTGGACGCTTTCGGCCTCAATTCGGCAGGTTTGCTATTCCACCAGACCGACGACCAAAAGGAGGGCCCGGTTTACGGAAGTCATTTGACGCGCCGTCAGGTAGCCAAAGGGCGTGCCCACCTTGTCCCTACGAAGAGCTGTGATTTTGTCTACCATGATTTGGGACAGATGCCGCAGGCCATTCGTTGGGGAAGGCTCTACGGTGATTCTCACCGCCGACGCGTCCACGATGACCGTGGTTACCGGGCATACCAGCACGCTATCCAGGGTGCTCAGCAGATTGGACTGAATAATAATGGCTGGTCGAGGTTTTCCGTAATCCCCAGGAAGTGAAACCGTCACCAGATCTCCCCGCTTCACACCCAGCCTTCGATATCCGCTGCGGCCGCATCACAAAAATCGAGGATCTCCTGTTCTTCGGCGCTGGCATTAATCGCCTGGCATTGGCGCTCGATCGCTTCGGCAAAGTGTGGCGCATGTGGATCCGGGACCCAAAACTGAACGGGCTTCATCCCGGCTGCCCGCAACCCTTGGCGATAGTGCTGTACTTTTTCTGTACTGGATAAGGTCTTGGACATGCTGCCCTCAATGGTTACATGTAATTAATCATGTATACAAGCATGAGGCAAGGCTGTCAACTTCTCTGCGTGGAATGGGCGTTATGGCTTACGCTAAATGTAACGCCGTTATGCACCACCGTTCCTTACGCTACGTGACCAAAAAGGCTCCCAACTCCATCAATATCACTGACCGCTCTCATGGTTTGGGCTGACACCCTCATTCTGGCGGCTTTGTTTCATGCTCAGAACGCCCTGCCTGATCTGCCATCAACACCCTGATTTCAGCCAGAAGAGCGTCGTTTTCCATTTCGAGTCGACGCCCCTTGCGCAATGCCTCGTCTTTCTGTCCGGCATCCAACGCCACCTTGGCCTCCATGGCCCAATGATGTAACCGTTGGTGTCGTGCTGTGATGATG
>DAIAVG010000246.1 GCA_027445725.1 Acidithiobacillus sp. | reverse complement strand
ACATCAGTGCTGGCATAATCGCAACTATTGGCTCTTTGGCGATTACCTGGGTATTGGTGCCGGTGCGCATGGCAAGATCACTGTTCCAGGGCAGGGCATCTGGCGCAGCCGCAAGACGCCTCGCCCTGAGAGTTACATGGATGGCTGTTTGAAAGATGGAGAACGTTTTGGGGAAGGTCACTGGGTGCCTGTTGCAGACCGACCATTCGAGTTCTTCCTCAACGCGCTGCGTCTGTTGGAGGGTTTCGACGAATCCATGTTTGAGGAACGCACTGGGGTGAGTTTTCTGCTCGTGGAGCCGCGCCTCCGTCAGGCCGCGCAGGAGGGGCTGATGCAAAGAGAAGGGCGCCATTGGCGCCCCACATCGTTGGGTATGAATTGGTTGAATCAACTTTGCCAGCGATTTCTTCCAGACGCAGGCGCGAAGACTCAGTCGCGGCCCATCGCCTCCGCCTCGTGACCGGTAATGGATCCTTCGGTAAAGAGATATTCCCGTAGTTCTTTATCAAGACGCGGCAACTTGCGGCGCAACCATTCCAGTACCATGGCGGCATGCTCAATCTCCTCGTCACGGTTGTGTTCCAACACCGCCCTGAGCTGGGGGTCTTGGCAAGCATCAGCACGCTGCTGGTACCAGTCTACAGCCTCAAACTCCTCCATTAAGGAAGAGATGGCGCGGTGTATATCCAGAGTCTCGGGACGCAATGTATCCAGCGCTTCATGTATGCTTTCGTGGGCCATGAGTCATCTCCGTAGGTTTCTTGATGTCCGTTGCTAAGAATAGGCGAGGATCTCTCGGGATGCCAGAAAGACGCTTCGGCCTCGCACGCATTCTATCCAAGCGCGGATTCTGCTCGCGCACGGTGGCGGCGCAGTGGATCCGGGAAGGCAGGGTGCGGGTAGACGGGGAGATCATTCTTGATCCGGAACAAGGATTTCCCTTGGATCAAGCGCCCATCACCGTCGCTGGCGAGATCGTAACCAAGCCGAAGCGCCAGGTTATCCTTCTGCATAAGCCCCGCGGCTATCTGGTTACCCGAGAAGACAGTAAGGACCGGCAAACGGTCTACGATCTCCTGCCCGACGATCTCTGGTTGGCCCCGATTGGCCGACTGGATCAGGCGAGCAGTGGCGTGCTTTTATTCACGAATGATCCCGCCTGGGCCCAGGGATTGCTGGATCCGGAGACACACCTCGTCAAACGCTATCACGTACAAATTCGCCCACCCCTAACAGCAAGCCAAATAGCGACGCTGGCGCGTGGAGTAACGGTTGATGAAATCAGCTACCGACCAATGAAAATTGCGGAATTACGCTGTGGCGGTAAGACGCAGTGGCTGGAATTTGCGTTGACCGAAGGGCGCAACCGGCAAATTCGCCGACTCCTAGCCAGCCAAGGCAGCGCCGTTTTGCGTCTGATTCGAATAGCGATCGGCCCAGTGGAACTCGGTCCACTTGCCCCAGGTGCGTGGCGCGAACTCAGCAAAAGTGAAATCGAAACCCTATACCCTCGGTAGAGCACCTACGGCGCATTGACTCCGGCGGTAGTGGTAGGTATGCTTCGCGGACCGTAGCGCTCGTAGCTCAGCCGGATAGAGCAACTGACTACGAATCAGTAGGTCGGGAGTTCGAATCTCTCCGAGCGCACCATATAAAACAGGCACTCAGCAAATAAGCTGGGTGCCATTTTTCTATCCGGTAGACACATGGTAGGCGCTTGGCGTCCAATTCCATTTATCGGAGTACAAGAGAAATCTGCAGCTGCTTGTAGCGTCGTGGACTAGTACCAGTAGACTCGTCCATGGTGCATCACTCTACGCTCCACCAGTCTGTTATTCCGCCCTGCCCCGCACTGCCTCATACAGACCCGCGGGTCCCAAAAACGGCGTATCCGTTCCCCCCGGGAGGCCTCTGCCTCGTTCAGCTTACGGATTTTCTTCAGCAAGGTCGGAAAGGTCTGCAGGGTGCAGGCAATGATCTTGTCCCGGCTGAGGGCCTTCTGCAAGCGCTCCCAGCTCTGGGGTTGGGTCTCTTGTATCCAGTCCAGCAGATCCGGCGGGAAGAGGGCTTGATCGCGATCATAGCGATGATCATCTGGGCTGATGGTGGTGCCTTGAGGTGGTGTGTAGAGCCAGCCTTGGGAAGCAAGGTCGCTGCAGATTTCGGCTTCGAGGACAATTTCGTCATGGATGGCCGGGTCAGGATGCCCAAGCCAGGATATGGACGAGAGGGGAATAAACGGCGAGGGAAGCATCTGTGGTCCACAGTGGAGAGGGCAGACAGATGGCCTGGGCCACCAACAGGCGATCGAAGGGATCTCGGTGGTGCCAGGGTAACTGGGCCACTTGATAGGTATGCTCAGAGCGTATGGGCAATTCCGTCAATCCAGAGTCCAAGGCCAACTGATGAATGTCCTCGGGACGGAAGGAAAACTGGGCCTTGCCCAGAGAACACTTAATGGCAATCTCCCAGATGCTGGCAGCACTGAACCACACCAGATGCTCCGGATTACGGATAGCTTCCTGAGCATCGAAAGGCAGCCGCTCGGGTTGTAGCAACAGGGCCAGGAGCACATTGGTATCCAGCAGAAAACGCTGTGCCACACCTTATTCGCTTTTGCCGTAGAAGAGGGACTCCAGCTCTGCCTGAGCGTATCCGTCAAAATCTTCTGGATAGGAGAACCTGTCCTTTCCTAGACCCAATGGACGAGGCTGCCTGGGCGCCTGTAAGGCGGTGAGACGAGCCACAGGCTTACCCGCCCGAGCAATGATGATCTCTTCGCCGGCAGCAGCTTGGTCCACATACCGGGAGAGCTGGGTTTTGGCTTCGTGGATGTTCACGGTAATCATGGGCTACTCCTGCGGCTCAACTTGGTCCAGTTTAGTCCGCTTCCTGGATGAGGGCAATTTCCCAGTGGAACGCTATCCCATTCCTCCGCCGGGGAACGGAAAAAACTCCGCCAGATCCAGCTATTCCAAGCTAACCGTAACAATGCCGCGTTGGCGGCATAACGATCA
>DAIAVG010000245.1 GCA_027445725.1 Acidithiobacillus sp. | reverse complement strand
TCCCCGGTAGCGGTGGTGCCTTGGGACAGGAAGCGATTTGCTCATCTGTTGCGCGCCGTTGTGCTTCGAGAGCCGGACGGTGGAGTGCATGGCTCAATGCCTGTGGAGGTGATGCATGTCCGGCGTGTGGGCGTGGTTGTGGGTCAGCGCTTCGTGTTGGTGCGGGTGGCGATGACGGACCCCTGGCGCCACCGGAACCGGGTGCGTGTGCTGATGATGTGCTTCATGCACATGGGTATGATCATGTTCCATGAGCGTATGGGTATGGGCATGTTCGTGACGTTCGGTGAGATGCATCCAGATGCCCCAACCCATCAGCGCCCCGGCAATCAGTAAGAGCGGGCTGACCGGAGCGCCGAGCATCACGCTGAGTATGGCACCGACAAAGGGTGCGCTGGAAAAATACGCTCCCGTCCGCGCACTGCCGAGATGGCGCAGACCGACCACAAAAAGGGCGAGGCTGATGCCATAGGCGAAAAATCCGAGCAGCATCGCCGCCGCCACGTCCGGCAGGGCAGGCAGACGGTCACCGAGTAACAGTGCCAGCCCGAGGTTCACACTGCCCGCTACCCAACCTTTATTGGCAGCGATCCAACTGGTATCGGTCAAGGACACCTTGCGGGTCAGGTTGTTGTCCACGCCCCAGGCGAAGCACGCGCCGATGATGGCCGCGGCGGACCAGAGGTGATCAAAATGCACTTGCCCGGGCCAACTGAGGAGCACCATCCCCAACACAATCGCCATCATGCCCCAGGCAATGCGCTGGTCAAAACTTTCCTTGAAAATCCACCATGCCAGCAGCGTGGTAAACACCGCCTCCGCATTTAGTAATAAAGAAGCAGTCGAAGCCGCCGCCCCTTGCAAGCCAATCATGAACAGCACCGGCGCAATGATCCCGCCCGCCAGCACCGAAGTCCCAAACCAGAAAGCATCGCGACGCGACAGCCGCACCCGTTCGGCGCGGCGCAACCAGCGATAGAGGGTCAGGCCCAGACCAGAGCCCAGATAAAGCAGACCCGCCAACATCCACGGGCTGACCGACGCCAGCAGGATCTTGGCCAGCGGTGTACTTGCGCCGAAGAGCAGCGCTGACAGGAGGGCGGCCTGAATGCCGGGGCGGCGCAGGGTATGGAGAGGTGACAACCGAGTTTTACTCTCTCTACCGCCTTGGGCCAGCGCCAGCGCCTGCACCCATACCGCCACCCATCCCCGCCCCGGACCCCATCATTCCGGACCCACTGCCCATGCCACCACCCGTACCCATGTGGCCGGGACCCATGCCAGCGCCCCCTGCGGGCGGCTCAGCAGACAAGGTTATCCCTTTCTTCTTGGCCAGCTCCATCATTTCTTCGTGGTGTTCTTTGCGTATCCGCTCCCGTTCCTGGACGGTCTTGGCCTCACGCAATTTGGCACGATACTCCACGCGCTCCTTCGGGGTCATCAACTGACTGCCATACATCGTCTCTTTCTGGACCTGTGTAGTAGCGGCTGGCGCTTCCGCAGCGACGGCAAATCCAGCAGACAGGCACAGCGCGGCACCTAAGATCGGGAATACATATAACTTTTTAATCATCTCCCACCTCCGGAAAAATCACCCGCAATTCAAAAATATAGTTTTAGTTCTCGCACTCTGCAAGGTATGTTTTACGGCTTTCTCGAAAGCGGCTGGTTACTTTATGGGGACGAATACGTCATTCGGGAAGCATCCGCTGGCGCGCTGCTTTTGCCATCAAAGTACTATAAATCACCGGCGCCAGCCACAAGGACATGAACACGGACAGCAGCAGACCACCCATGACCGCTACCGCGAGGGGCTTGAGCAGGTCGGTGCCGTGGCCGATGCCGATGGCCAGCGGCAGAAAGCCGAAGACATCGGCGAGCATGGTCATCAGGATGGGGCGCAGGCGCTGGCGGGCGGCGAGGGCGACCACGGCGGGGCGCGGCTGCGGGCCACCGAGTTGTCGGGCGCGCGCAAAAATCAGGATCACATTATTGACGGCAATGGCAAAGACCAGCAGCACGCCGAGAAAGGCGGTGCTATCGAGATCGATGCCGAGCAGCAGCAGCGCCAGCAGCGCCCCCGGTGCCGCCAGCGCAATGGCCAGCAGTGCGGAGATGGCGGCGCGCTGACTGCTGAACTGAAAGCCGAGCAAGATCAGGAGCAAGGCTAGCGCCCCTCCGAGAATCAGCGCCATCTGCTGAAAGCTCTGCGATTGCTGGCGATAGTAGCCGCCGAGCAGGGTGGTGACATTTGTCGGCAGGTGCAGGTTTGCCACCACCGCGCGCGCCTTGTCGGCGGCCTGCGCCAATCCCTCACCGGGCTTCGGCTGTAGCCAGACATAGGCGTCTGGCACCAGATTCTGATGGGTCACGAAGGGTATCGCACCCCGCACATGAACGCCGGCGATGCTCGCCAGCGGAGTAAAGCTTCCGTCCGGCAAGCGAATGGGGAGGGTGTCCATCTCGCGCGGGGTGAAATCGTGGCCGGCGAGGCTGACGCGAATCGGCAGAATCTGCTCGCCGTGCAGGAGGAAGCCCGCCTGCCGCCCCCAGAAACGCGCCTTGACCTGGCCGGCCAGATCCGGTGGGGTAATGCCATAGATCGCGGCCAGTGGCGACGGGGTGATCTCTAACTCCGGACCAGCGGAAGGTGACTTGAAGTTCACGGACTCAAAGGCATGGCTCTGGCGCAATGCCGCCGCCAGATGCGCCCCCTGCGCCCGCAGCGTGGCGGAATCCGAGCCGAAGAGATAAACCACCAGCGGCGCGTGGGCACCCGAGAGATTCCCCAGGCGTACAATCATCGTTTGATGGAGCGTCAAGGAGAGCAGATTGGGAGCCATCTGACGGAACTGTACATGCAACGTGCGCATCACCGCCTCGGTGCTCTGCGCGTGATTGGGCTTGAGGACGATGGCGATGGCCCCTTTGTTGGCCGGCGCATGGAGGAACTGGAAGCCGCGCCCGACCATCAGCGATGCCCGCTCCACATTGGGATTCTCCAGCGCCACCCGCATGAAATCCCGCCCCACG
>DAIAVG010000244.1 GCA_027445725.1 Acidithiobacillus sp. | reverse complement strand
GCCGATCGATGGCGTGGTGACTCAGGTTCCAGTAGAGGAGGGCGCGGTCATCGCTGCCGGTCAGCCGCTGTTACGCTTGAGTACGGGGAATGCCTTGCGGGTCGTCCTGGGTATAGAACCCGCGGACTTGGCGCGGGTGCAATCCGGTGACTCTGTGAAGCTACGGCCGGTCTATGGTTCGGGTCTACAGTGGACAGGCAAGATCAGCCAGATCTACGAACAGGTCGATCCCCAGAGTCGTCTGGCCCATGTGGTCGTCGCCCTGCCGGCCAGTCCAGGGCTCTTGCCCGGCATGATGCTGCAGGCAGAAATCCAGCTGGGGCAAGAAGATGCCCTGGCGATTCCGGACCGCGCCGTTCTCTATGCGGGCAAGCGGGCCTACTGCTATGTGAATGTACAGGGGCGCGCGCAGAGGCGCTGGATCCAGATGGGCTCGCGCGAAGGGGATTGGATTGCCGTGCGGCAGGGGCTGCACGCCGGCGAATCTGTGGTGAGCCTGGGCAATTATGAGCTGCGTAACGGCATGGCGCTGCGGCTGCAGAGGGGCTCCTGATGGGCGACTGGCTGTTGCGGCATCGCCGCTCCGTACTGTTTTTTCTGACCCTGCTGGTCTTGGCCGGGGTCGCGGCGGCCCTCAAGTTACCCGTGGCCCTGTTTCCCCAGGTGGCCTTTCCCCGCATCGAGGTGGCCGCAGATGCGGGCAATCTGCCCATCGCCCAGACCCAGCTCACCCTGACCCAGCCCCTGGAGCAGGCATTGCGGGGCGTGCCGGGGGTGGAAAAGATTCGTTCGACCACCTCCCGGGGTGCCACGGATATCTCGGTCCAGTTTGCCTGGGGCACGGCAATGAACACCGCCCTGCTGCAGGCCGAGTCGGCCATCAATCAGGTCTTGCCCAGTCTCCCTGCCGGCACCCAGTTCCGGGCGCGGCGGATGGATCCCACGGTGGACCCGATTCTCGGCCTTGCCCTGACCTCCTCCAGCCTGAGTCCGGTGGCCCTGCGTCATTACGCCTACTACGACCTGCGTCCGCGGCTCCTGGCCATCTCGGGGGTGGCCCAGGTGGACGTCCAGGGTGGGGAGCAGGCGGAGTATCAGGTGATTGTCGATCCTCTGCGCTTGCAAAGCTACGGCCTGCATTTTCAGGATGTCTCCCGGGCCTTGGCGGATAGCAACGTAATCACGGCGGTCGGGCGCATCCAGCGCCACTATCGGCTCTATCAGATTCTGAGCGAGAGCCCCCTGCGCACGGAACAGGAAATTGGCCAGACCATCCTCAAGAGTGGTCCCGATGGGGTGGTGGATCTCGCCGATGTGGCCCAGATCCGCCCGGGGGTGGTCCCCCAATGGACCACCGTGAGCGCCGATGGTAAGGCGGCGGTGCTGGTCAATATCAAGCAGCAGATAGGCGGCAATACCGTGGCCATTGATCATGCCCTGCGACGCTTGCTCCGGCAGGACGCCGCCAGTATTCCAGCGGGGGTGAAAATCAGTACCTGGTACGATCAAAGCCAGCTGATTACCGCTGCGGCTTCGAGTGTTCGCGATGCCATCCTCATCGGCGCCGTGCTTGCTGCTCTGGTGCTCTTGCTGTTCCTGCGCAATCTGCGCCTGACCCTCATTGTCGCCATTGTCTTGCCCAGCGTGCTGCTCGCCAGCGTCTTGCTCCTCTACGTCTTCCATCAGGGCTTTAACATCATGACCCTGGGGGGGATGGCGGCAGCGGTAGGTTTGGTCGTGGATGACGCGGTGGTGATGCTGGAACATATCATGCGGCGCATCAGTGAACATCCCGGCACACGGGTTCCCGTCCTGCACTCGGCGCTGGAGCTGAGCAAGCCGTTGGCGGGGTCTTCGGCGGCGACCATGATCATCTTTCTGCCGTTGGGTTTTCTCTCGGGGATTACGGGGGCCTTTTTTCAGGCCTTGGCCATTGCCATTGTCTCGGCCTTGACGGTGTCGTTTTTGGTCGCGTATCTGGCCGTGCCCCTCCTGGCCGAGGTACTGCTGCGCCAAAAAGATGCCGAACGCGCCGAGCAGCAAGGGCCCTGGCTGATCTGGTTGGGCAAGCTCTATGGCCGAGTGCTGCACTATCTCTTGCCGCGACCGGCGTGGATTCTGGGCATCTTCATCGGGGTCGCCGCGTTGGGATTCTGGTCCTACACCCAAGTGGGGAGTGGGTTCATGCCGCGGATGGATGAGGGGGGCTTTGTCCTCGATTATCGTGCCCCGCCCGGGACCTCCCTGGCGGAAACCGACCGTCTGCTCGATCAGGTGCAGGATATTCTGGCCCATAACTCGAATGTCCTCAGCTATTCCCGGCGCACCGGCCTGCAACTGGGGGGCGGCATCACCGAGGCCAACACCGGGGATTTTTTCATCCGACTGAAGAGCCAGCGGCAAGATAACATCTGGCAGATCATGAGCGACCTGCGCCAGCGAATCCATGATGAGGTACCGGGTCTGCACGTGGAAACCGGGCAGTTGATGGAAGATCTGATTGGTGATCTCACGGCCGTGCCCCAACCCATTGAAGTCAAAATCTACGGAGGCAATCCCGAGACATTGGGCGCTGTGGCCCATCAAGTCGCACAGCGCATTGCCCAGGTGCCGGGCGTCACCGAAGTTTTTGACGGTATCACTATTGCAGGTGACGCGGTGGACATCCATATCGATCCCGTCCGCGCGGCTCTGGCAGGCATGAGCCCGGCCGATGTCACCCGCCAACTGCATACCCTGATGCAGGGGCAGGTGGTGACGCGCATCCCCACGGGTCAGGAAATGATCGGGGTGCGTCTGCGGGCGTCGCGCTCCTCCTGGTCGCAGATTCAAAAGCTGCGCCGCCTGCCGCTGCTGGCTCCGGATGGACATTACCTGCAGCTAGGGCAGGTCGCCGACGTCCGTCTTCAGTCGGGTCAGGCCGAACTCATGACGGAAAATCTCAAGCCAATGGTCGCGGTAACGGCGCGGATCGAAGGGCGCTCCATGGGCACGGTCATGGCCGAACTTAAATCCCGTTTGGCGCAGATGCGGCT
>DAIAVG010000243.1 GCA_027445725.1 Acidithiobacillus sp. | reverse complement strand
CATGATGGTGAACAAAGTAATTGAGAGTGCCGCGGCAAAGAGAATGGTCTGTAACCAGGATATCTTGGGACTGGAGGCCATGCCGTAGCCCGCGAGCAGGGCGGCTATCAGCGCCACGCCAAATAATAGGCGGACTTGGGCAGCAGGTCCAGGCGCAGATAGGCGGTTCCAATGGCATTGGCTTCTTGAGCAATCAGGACCTGCCGCTGCTGGAAGCCTGTAGCGGCACCCGAAAGCGTAAACCCCAAAAGCAGTCCGATCAGGGTAAATACGGTTCCACTGATGTGGCTGACCCCGCTATTCCCGCCGTCGCCCTGGGCACCGGCGCCCCTCCTTCTCGGTTGTCGGCCGAGATGATAACCAAAATATATGGAAACAATGAGAAGAACAAAAAGGGCGACGGAAAATATCCATATTTTCGTTGCTGTAATCATCCCTATCCCCCAACTCCATATGGCTTCCTGGTTGTCGACCAGTCCGACACGGAAGGCACCTTCAAGACAAGCATGACGTGTGACCTTGCGATCTTATATGCGCATTGGTCGAACTCCGGTTGCTGGGAATAATAGTTCCAAATTCCATAGAACATCATGGAATCCGTTAATCTGTCGTGGTGTTTCCCGGCCAAATGGCCGCCCGGTGATCCGCAAAATAGGGATTACCTTCCACAACAAGACGCAGGGCACTATTGACCTGCATGCCGGACAACCGCCCGGTCCATCGCTTCAGGAAACGGCCAACCGTTGCCTGAAGGACTTGCCGTTTCGATCTCCACGGTGCGTACTCGGGCAGAGAACGTCTCTGCCGGATGACTTCCGCCCCGTTCGGATCGGCGTGCGCTTTCCTGCCGCAAAAGCGGCAATGAAACTTTGACTGCGAAGAACGGTTATTCTTCGCCACATAATCACAGGATTTGCACGTCTGGCTGCTATACGCCGCATGCACTTCCTCGACCAGAAAACCATATTCCTCAGAGAGCATATCGAGCTTTTGACGAAACCATGTGCGCCCGAAATTCTGCACCAGCCGATTGAGTCTCCTGGACAAATCAGGGCTGCGGAAATCCAGGGACTCAATAACCACTTTGGCCGGATGTACCCGTGCAAACAGCCCATTCAGCACCCGTCCGATTTCGTTCTTGAGGAAGGACCGCACCCGGTTGACCAACGTGTCGTAACGCCGTGAATGCACGGGCAGCCCTTGTCTTTGGCGCTCGGCCGCCAGACGGGAGATCTGCGCGTCCAGACGGCTCAAGCGATCGATCAGATTGCGCCCAAGCAATTCCCCCATGCTGGTGGCCACCAGCGTTCTCAGACCCACGTCGATGCCGAGCGTATCTACGATCTGCGGCTTGGGGCGCTTGAGTGAAAACACCGGCGCAGATTCCTTGATGCGGGCGATATCCAATGCGCCGAACTGTCCGCCTATGGCGGTGCCTCGCCGCACATTGATTTGCACAAAAGCCTTTTCGTCACCGTCCGCCGCCAGGGCGTATGGGTTTTCATACAATGGTATGTGGATGGGCTTGCGCGGATTCAGGGTAGCCAAAGTCAGCCAGTAAGGGAATTCTGCGCTGTGCGCTTTATTGGGTGCCTCCACTCTGGCCACTTTGGCATCCAGCGCCATGCCCACATGCCGGAAGGATGGCTTGTTATGTTTGTTCATCAGCCGACGGAAGAGATTACGCGCCAAACGCATCACATTTGCCGGAATAACCTCTTTCCGCATGACGACGCGGTCCTTAAACCAAAGCCCGTGCTTGTTGATGAAAAGTAACTGGATACGAAGATGCTCCCCGTTTTCCGTCTGGTCTTTTCCAAGTGATGAATGGGACACCAGCATCCTGAAATCGTTTTTGCGATTGGAGAGCCAGGACTTCAGGACCCCGACAACCTGACGCTGGCAGGTCTGCCGATACCGTTTGGAGATGATATGGTCAGCCGGACAAATGGGGCCGTCTTTTTCCATGCTGCCAGTAATGAATAACGACTTCCATTGGTCATTGGCGATTTGTTGCGCCGACTGTCGATAGGCCCGCAGCACGCCCCTTATCTGCCGTTCTTTAACGGCATTGGCCGCATGACTGTATGGGTAGGTGCGCATCATGATGCCACCACTCCTGGCTCACTGGCGACGGTTGCGGCTTCTTGTTCCAGGCAGGCCAGTAACCGCTCGGTGCGCCGCTTGCTGCGGCGAAGTCCATACATGCGGACGCTGAACGAATAGATGACTGCCACCAGGTCCTGCACCAGATCTTCTTTGTCGTTATCGGCCAGATTGACCACCTCAATCCGCTTCCCCAGTTGGCTCAACAGGGTGTCGATATAATGAAAACCGAAGCGGGTCAGGCGGTCCTTGTGTTCCACGACCAGAATGTCCCAATCTGTGGATTTTTGCAGAAGCTTCTCCAGTTTTTTGCGATGGTCGTTGACGCCACTGCCGGTTTCCTTGACGACATCGATCACCTGCCAGCCTCGCGCCGTGGCGTACTGCCCCAGTCGCTCGGCCTGACTATCCAGGTTGGGGCGATTCTCGGCTGAAGAGACCCGCGCATAGATCACGGCCTTGGTGCCTTTTCGCTCGGACGGATCGGGAACGACGACATGTCCGGTTTCATCCAGCCAAGCGCCAGGTATCCGGCCCGCCTTAAAACGGTTCCAGGCGGCGCGGTACCCAATGCCACGCTCCTTGGCGTAGTCGCTCAGTTTCTTTCCCATGAAAACTAAGACAAGTGGTGGTCGTATTGGTTCCATCCTATTCTATGAAAATCCATCTTAACGGGCGACGTTAGTGATACTCACTTTTGAAAAGGTGAGTATAATTTTTTCAGCGCACCCGCTCGCAAGACTGTACTAACACCTGCAAGCCATCCTCATCCCGCCACCGATTCACCTGCAGTGTATATTTGAGCGACAAGACCGTATTCTCCGCCGGCAACGGGACATCACTACTCGCTTCCCGCAAAAATCGCACCGCAGTCACCACGCGGCCTTCCGGCAATAAATCATGGGGCGTCGCTTCTAAACACGGGGCCATCCGCAACCGCCAATGTCCGCCTTTCAT
>DAIAVG010000242.1 GCA_027445725.1 Acidithiobacillus sp. | reverse complement strand
TATCCTTGTCGTGGGGGGAGCGCCAAGCAGCCCCCATGCACAGGCGTTGGGCCCCGTTGGCTTTGGCCTCCTGTGCGGCCGCACGAACCTGCTCAATATCCATGAGGGCTTCTGCCTTGAGCGCCGTCCGGTGATGGACGCTTTGTGAACAGTAGCCGCAATCCTCAGAGCAACCACCGGTTTTGATGGACAGGAGAGTGGAGCACTGGATGGCGTTTGGATCAAAGTGCAGCCGATGCACCCTTTGCGCCTCAAAAATCAGATCGTTGAAGGGGCGGGCATAGATTTCGAGGATGGCGTCAAGGGTCTGGGTTGGTGTGGTGGTGTTCATCAGTCTTCCCTGTTGAGAGCAGGTGGGTGGGAGGATTCGGCGTATTTTCTGAGTTGGGTCTGAACGCTTGCGGGTGCTGCGCTAATCCTAAGCACCTTGTCTCGCGCGCTCTCCCCCTGCACTAAAGTAATTTGCTGCCTTTTAAGGCGCAGGGTAGCACAGAGCAAAGCCGAAAGGGCAGTATTAGCAGCGCCGTCTACGGGCCGGGCGCGCAGACGGATTTTGAGGGCATCGCCGTGGCATCCGCTGATGGCATCGGCCTTGGCACCCGGCTGTACATGGACGCGCAAATACAGGTCGTCACCCTGTACGCGCAGGTACGGAAGTGGCGTTTCTGTGGGTGTCATATGCCGTAGTCTGCCTTAAATGGGTTAGCCGCCCAATTTGAGGATGGCATTGACCAGCAGGCCTTTGATCAATTCGATGAGCAGCATGGCCACTAATGGGCTGAGATCAATGCCACCCAGCGGCGGGATGATCCGCTGTAGCGGATAAAGAATGGGGCCGGTCACTCGTTCGAGGAACTGGACGATCGGGTTGCGCGGATCGGGTTGTACCCAGGACAGTATGGCGCGGATGAGAATAGCCCAGAACAGCAGGGTCAGGACAAGGCTGGTAAGGCGGGCTGCCATAATACTCAGTTCGGTCATGGTATATCCTTTTTGGGGCTGCCCAGAGCGCGGCTGCGCTCGGCCGCGGCTGCCAGGGCCCGCTGCGCCAGTGGCCGCAGATGCTCTTCCCAGGCGGCTAAACCCGCTGCCGTGGTGCCGCCCGGACTGGTGACCTGGTGGCGTAACTCGGTCGGGCTTAGCACGCTGGCAGCGGCCATTTGCGCGGTACCGAGCACGGTTTGTAAAGCGAGCGCGCGGGCGGTGGGCCGGTCCAGGCCCTGCAGCACGGCAGCATCTTCGAGCGCCTCCAGAAAAAGCAGGACGTAGGCGGGGCCGCTTCCGGAGAGTGCGGTAACGGCATCCATCAGCGACTCATCACTCAGCCAGTAAGTCTGTCCCACCGCGGACATGATGGCTTCGGCAGTCTGGCGTTGTGCGGCGTTCACCGAATCGCGGGCGTAAAGAGCGGTCGCTCCAGCGCCGACCTGCGCCGGGGTGTTGGGCATGCCTCGCACGATGGCGCTCCCGGCATTCAGTTCGGCGGCGATGTGCGTACTGCCGATACCAGCGGCGACAGAGAGAAAGAGTACCCCGGCGTCGGCAAAGGCTTGTCGCCACAGCGCAAGCACCGACGAGATTTGTTTCGGCTTGGCGGCATAGATGACCACGCTGTTGGTCGGCAAGCTCTGCGCCTCGGCCGGCAGGCTGCGGATGCCGAACTCTTCCGCAAGCGCATCACGGCGCGCGCCGCTGGGGGCATGAACCTGAATCTGCTCACCCGCAACGCCCTGATGCCGTAGACCGGCGATGAGGGCGCGCGCCATATTGCCGGCACCAATGAAGACGATATTCTGAGTAATCATAAGGACTCCTAGGTACGTGCTCCGAAAAGGATGGTACCAAGACGGATCTCGGTGGCGCCGTGTTGCAGGGCTTGGAGGTAATCCGCCGAAGTGCCCATGGAGAGAGTATCCAGATCGGCATGGACTTGGGTCTGCTGCAGCGCGAGGAAAAGTTCTGCCATCCGCCGGAAGTCGGCGTCTGCCTGTTCCGGTTGCGGGTGGACCAAGGCCATCAGGCCGCGCAGCCGTAAACGGGATAATCGGGAAATAGCGAGGGCCAATTCCGGGACTTCTTCTGGCGCGCAACCCCCTTTGCTGTCTTCCCCACTGATGGCAACCTCAATAAGCACGTTTAACGGGGCCACCATGCCCGCGCGCGCGGTATTGAGTCGTTCAGCGATGAGCGGGCGGTCTACACTCTCCACCCAGTCAAAATGCCGGGCTAATGCTGCAGTCTTGTTGCGCTGGATGCGGCCGATGAAGTGCCAGACGATGTCATCCAGATCTCTCAGCGCCATTTGCTTGTCCAGGGCTTCTTGCAGATAGTTTTCGCCGAAGTGACGGAGGCCGAGTGCATAAGCGCGACGCAGTGTCTCTGCCGCGACACGCTTGCTGGCGGCGAGCAGACATTGCGGCGGACGATCGGCAATCTCACATTGCACATGGGCTAAGTGTTCGGCGAGGGGCATCGGTCTCCGGCAGACGTGGGCGAAATGGTCAAGGTCGACTATAGTAACGCTCAATAGCCTTTGGTCCCAAATCACGGGCCGTTTATTCTGGGAGCTACATGATGGACATTTCAGAACTGCTCGCCTTCGCGGTGAAGAACAATGCTTCGGACACGCATATTTCGGCGGGTTTGTCGCCTATGCTGCGGATCAACGGCGATATTCGCCCCCTCAATGTGGAGGCGCAGGACAGAAAAGCCGTACATGGCATGATTTACGACATCATGAATGATTCTCAGCGGAAGGGATATGAGGAAAGGCTGGAAATCGACTTTGCGTATGAGCTGCCCGGCGTGGCGCGTTTTCGGGTTAACGCCTTCAACCAGGACCGTGGACCCGCGGCGGCGTTCCGGACGATCCCCGCCAAGGTGCTGAGTCTGGAAGATCTCAATGCACCCAAGTCTTTTACAGAGATCATCAACGTACCGCGCGGACTGGTGCTGGTCACCGGGCCGACGGGGTCAGGTAAATCAACGACGCTGGCAGCGATGGTGGATCATATCAATGCGAATCGTGCTGACCATATTATTACCATTGAAGATCCTATCGAAT
>DAIAVG010000241.1 GCA_027445725.1 Acidithiobacillus sp. | reverse complement strand
CGCATAATGTCTATGGTGGCATCCACGTCCGCATCCGTCACCTCAGCCGTCTTGCGGATAACGGTGGCGTCCGGCACCTGCGGATCAAATTCGGGATACACCTCTACCACGGCCGTAAACACGAGATCCTCACCGCGCCCACCTTTCTCGACCTGCACTTCCGGTCTTCCAACCGGACGTAAGGACTCGTCGCGCACTGCCTGAGCATAGCGTTCATTGATAAGATGATCGAAGGTCTCCATGAGGGCATCCGAACCATAATGGCGTTCGATGAGGGCCATGGGCGCCTTGCCGGGCCGGAATCCGGGGAAACGCGCGGAGCGCGCCTTGTTACGCAGACGCTGGGATACCCCACTCTCCACCTCACTGGCGGGAATGGTCACATGGATGTGTCTTTCCAAAGGCGCGGCCTCTGGTGTCGAGATTTGCATGAACTGATCCTTCTTTTGCATTTTGTCTAAGCCTAAACGTTAATAATAAACACAAGCCACCTGCCCCTCAAGGTCAGCGCAGACCGCGGCTCCCCGGTTTAACGGGCGTCCCGCCAACTGCACAGAGCGGACAATCAACAGCTTCCCAGGTACGTACCGGGAGCGTCAACAGCGGAAAAAATGGTACGCCGTCAAAATCGCTGAACCCTGAACTGCGATCAATAATCGCCGATGCCGCCAATACTTGCCCGCCTGCTGCGGTAATGGCCGCTATACATTCCCGCGTCGAGCCACCCGTCGTCGTAATATCTTCAACCACTAACACGCCTTCCCCCGGCGCCAGCGCAAAGCCCCGGCGCAGCACCATCTGCCCGGCTTCCCGCTCGGTAAACAGGCTGCGTACCCCAAGCGCGCGGCCGCATTCGTAGGATACCAGAACCGCGCCCATGGCTGGCCCCACGACACAGGAGATGCGCTGCCGCAGATCATCAGGAATACCCGCCACCATCGCCGCACACAGTCGCGCTGCGTGCTCGGGATGTTGCAGTACCCTGGCCGACTGCAGGTAGGTATCACTATGCAACCCTGAGGATAGCAGAAAGTGTCCCTGGAGCAGCGCTCCATCTTCTTTGTACAACGCCACCACTTCGTCTGTAGTCACAGCAGATTTTTTCTCCATGATCAGTGTTGCGCGGAGCGCAGCCCTTACCACCTCTTTAAAAAAGCAGATCAGTCGGATTTCTGAGAACCGGCGGCGTTCCCTGGCAACTCACTCAATATCTGGCTAAGGGCCAGTGCCGGATCCTCGGCAGCCGTAATAGGCCTGCCTACCACGAGGAAGTCCGATCCCGACGCCAGTGCCGCCGCTGGCGTCATAATACGTCTCTGGTCATCCTCCGCATACTGCGCGGGACGAATCCCCGGAGTCACACGCAGGAGTTCAGGCACGGCCTCCCGTAGACGACTTGCCTCCAGCGCAGAACAGACGATGCCATCCAAGGCACATTCTGCTGCAAGTGTCGCCAAACGCCCAACTTGATCCTGCACCGAACTGTTGACGCCAACTTCGCGTAAAGCGGCATCGTTCATACTCGTGAGTACCGTCACCGCAACCAGGAGAGTCCGCTGTGTTCCAGCGGCATCGTTTACCGCTTCGCGTGCGGCGCGCAGCATGGTGCTACCACCACTCGCATGTACGTTGAGCATCCATACGCCGAGACGCGCTGCCGCCCTGCAAGCTTTGGCGACGGTCTGCGGAATATCGTGAAATTTGAGGTCAAGAAACACGTCAAATCCCCGCTCCTGCAGGTGCTCCACAATGGCGGGGCCACAGGCGGTAAAGAGTTCCTTACCTACCTTGACCCGACACGCAGCAGGATCAAGCTGATCCGCCAAAACCAGGGCGTCGCGTTCGTTCGCATAATCCAGCGCAACAATGAGCGGTGAAATCACAAACTACACCCTCCGGAAAAGGTGCCCCACTGACGGCAGCTAGGGCAGCGCCAATAGTACTGGGGGCTTTGATAACCACAAGACTGACAATGAAAAACCGCTGGTTCCACCGCCAGCCCCCTGACCGCTAGCGCCATAACGGGATACAATGCGGGATCCGGTGCATCGGGATCCAGTTCCAGCAAAACCTGCATCACCCGCATATCTGGCTGCCGCAACAGAACGCCTCTTAAATATGCCGTCGCCGCGGGGGTTCCCTCAACCGCCTGCAAGGCATGCGCCAAAAGTTTTACGGCCAGTGGCGAATTGCACATCTTCAACAGGCGTTCTCGTGCTTCTTGCACATCCGTGCCGTTCGCAGCATATCGTAAAACGCTCAGAAAGGGTTCCAAAATAAGCAGAACTACAGATTCCACTGGGGAGTCAAGAAGTTTCTCCCAAAGGCTTAACGCACCGCCCCAGTCCTGCCGATCGAAGGCGATGCGTCCACCAATCACCAAGGCCCGCGGATTTTCTGGATCCTCCTTCCGGGCCAACTCCAAAAAAACCTTTGCCTGCCCTGCCTCTCCTACGAGCAGCGATTGCTCGGCCAGTTCACCATAGAGCATGGCAATCACGGGACGCTGGTCGCGCTTACCCGCTTTATGTAAGCGCTGACGAACCGCGATAGACTGCGCCCACTCACTGCCCAGTTCGTACAGCTCGGCAAGCGTAGCAAGACCCTCCAGATGATCGGGTTGACGATCCAATAATTCTTTAAGGATGGATTCCGCCCGATCGAGAATCCCTGCCTTGAGGTAATCCTGCGCGATCTCGAAAAGCACACTTTGCCGCAGGTCAGGCGCCAGTGCCGGTTGATCCAGAAGATGCTGATGTACCCGCAAAGCACGTTCCAGCTCTCCGCGCCGCCGGAAGAGGCGTCCCAGGGCGAGCAAAATGTCAACGCTCTCTGGATGTTGCCGCAGCGCATCGAGAAAAACCTCTACCGCTTCATCATTGCGCTCACTGAGGAGATGATTGAGTCCCTGAATATAAATTTCGGGGATCGTGTCGGGGGCAATCGGCGCAGATTTTCGGTGAGCGGTAATTCGACCAATCCACACGCCCAGCGCGATCGCCGCGAGCAAGACGAGGACGACAACGGTCTCCACCCCAGAAACCGTCAATTAGACCTTGCCACCCGCAACCGAGATC
>DAIAVG010000240.1 GCA_027445725.1 Acidithiobacillus sp. | reverse complement strand
CCCAATTCTGAACGATACGGCTTTCCAGCCAGCGCAAGCACCGACCGGAAAGCGCGGGAAGCGATCACCGAGGCCCCACCCGCAGCAATGGCTGCCAGGTTCCGGGCGCGACCCACCATCCGGATTACCCGGACGATGGCGCACGCCGCAGAAGAGGCGATAGCCTGGGCCATGTCGGCCACGCCATCGGCGGCCTCTTCCACTTCGGCACGACGCCGCATGGCCTCGTCAATCAACCGGCCAACTTTCTTCTCGACGGGCTCCAGAGCCCGATTCTTAAACAGAGAGGCGTCATCAGCCACGAAGATCCCCGCTTTGGCCGCAATAACCACGACCGCGAACAGCGTAGAAACCCGAATGATCATCACCATGACAGCACCCCCTCAACCCTTCCTAATCCAAATCCTTACCCATAATCGCTATTCGTCGAACGTCAGGCCTAGCGATTTTTGCAAGCGCCGCCGTTCGGTCAGGATATGTTCCAATCGTGCGGCAAGCCGTTCGAGTTGAATGGTGGCTGTGGGATGACACTCCATCAACCTCCTGGCCTGCGTCCGCGCCCTCACCACCAGCCCAATGGGATTGGGCACCGGACGATCCGGCTCCTGATTGCCACCTACTGTTACCTGTAACACGGCTTACTCCCCCACGAGATATTGCTGATTCGCCGACAGCCACGGCCAACCGGGCTGCCAGATTTAAGTTATATTAAATACACTATGTTTTACGAAGTCAAGAAAAAATGACAACGTGTTCACATGGTTAGCCCTTATAGAATCCTGACAGGAAAATAAACAGGAAGCTCGCCACCGTTATGAAAATCATGCCCCACTTATAGAGCCGTGCCCGCCCCTCCTTGGTCAGGTTAATACCCAGCAGCGGGAGATAGCTCTCCACGATTTTCCAGCCATCCAGCGGCGGAATCGGTATCAGATTGAAGCCGGCCAAGGCAAAATTCGCCATCGCCATGATGAAAAACACCTGCCGCCAGTTCTCGGCAATAGGTAGGTAGTGGAGACCCAAAAAGAAGTAGGCCGTAAGCACAGATGCCGCAGGCCCCGCCGCAAAGATGAGCCGCCAGTCCGTCATTGAGGCTTTGTCTTCGTCGAAACGGACATAGCCCCAGATGGGCAAAATGCCCACGGCCAGCTTTTTCCAGCGCAGAAACGTGATGGATCCTGCACGGATTTCAAAAACGGCACGCCGTCCCAGCAACAAGGCTACGACCGCCGCGTGCCCCAGCTCGTGCGCCAGAATCGAAAACACGAAGAGCAGCAGTGTTGCCAGTAAAGCGAACAGAAAGAATAATGGGCTACTGTGCATAAGAATCTCCCTCACTGCATTATGAGCAAGAAAAAACCCTCAAGGCAAAGCCGAGAGGGTGGGGGGATTACCAGTTCCAGCTTAAAGAAGCGGGAATCGTCTGGAGCAGCCCACTGAGGACGGCCTTCGAGCGTTCCTCCTGAATGGCGCTCCGGCGCTCACCAAACTCCGCCTTGAGCACACCTATCGTATGCGCAAGAACGATCTCCTCATTTCCGGGAGTCGAATCCGCTTGTAATGCCGCATGGAGGCGCACGGCTATGTGCTCAGAACTGACAGACATACATAAATGTGCGGGACGCAATATCGAAACGTAACCGCTATTAAGCTTCTGGATACGCCGATCTTCCGTCTTTGTTACGTTCATACTCTGGATTTGGACACCGCCCTTGGCGAGACTGCCCATAAACACAGACACCTGGATTGCTATTGGTACGGACTGCTTTTCGAGATCCCGTACATAACCCCATATTTCACGGGTTGACGCCTTATACAAAACAACCAGTTGTTTCAACATTACATCCTCCAAAGAAAAAACCCGGAAGTGGGTTGGTTCATATCCATGGAGGATTACCGGACAATTTCCATGTACCGGCGGGGACCGAACACAAAAAACCCCAAGCCGAAGCATGGGGTGGGGGGATCAGGGTTTGCTAAAGGTGCTCATGCTCGCATCCATACGAACACGATCTTGCGGATCCGCAAACACCTTGCTGAGACTATCGACTACGCGCGTCGATGTCTCATGAGGAATCCGACCGCGAACAGCCGCCAACTCTTCTGGTGTGGGCATATCGTGCGCCACGCCCTCCGGGAAAAACTGATCGTAGAGGCGGTTGATGGCAATGTGGACCGCCTTGTTTTGTGAAACACCTAAGTGCTCCGCAATCCGTTTCAATGCGAAGTGCGTTGCTCCCGTAATCGTCTTCTCGTCATCAAAACGGACGGTGATGGCATGGGCCATATCAATCTCCTGTAACCACATTGGTATGATGGTATCATAACGATACCGTTTTGCAATCACTGGGTGCGGGTCAGAAACCGTGAACTGCACCTAGTGCCCTTCTCAGTTTGCCCATGGTCACGGGATCATCCAGTCGAAGCACCCCTATCTGAGCACACTCCTCCGGACGAAAACGCGCCGTCACCTTGAAGTCGAACCGGGTTGGCTGGCTTAATCCAGCAGCCTCCAGGTCATCCTTCTCCCACAACACCATCTCGTGCGCCAGATGTCCGGAGATGGATACTTTCTTCGACGACCCGTAAGTCACCGTAACCACTTCGCCGCCGAAGGTGCTTTCCACCAACACTACCACTCCGTAATGAGGGAGGGTTCGGCCATCATCCGTCGGGAATGGCACTTTTACGATGTCGCCCGCGCTAATTTGCGTGTCCATACAACCTCCAAGAAAATGGGTTCATGCCGGGGACAAATACCGGACAGTTTTCATGTATCCGCCGAGGATGTCGGCAAAAAAAACCCCCAGGCCAAGGGCGAGGGGTGGGGGAATCATCAAGTAGCGCCTTTTACGGTGTTCAGCAGCTTGCAGAGCGCGTCGCCTTCGTCCTTTCCGAGACCATCGGCGAAGCCGAACGATACGGCAGCCCAGATGGGGTCCGGCTGGCTGTCAAAGAGCCGCGACCGCAGAATTTCCCCGATACGCACCAGGCCGCGGGTTGAGAGCGGTGCGGACAACTCGCCTGCACGATACGCCGAGCGGGTCTCGGTCCCGAACCGGATCAGGAGATCGAGGATCTCATCCGGGAGAT
>DAIAVG010000239.1 GCA_027445725.1 Acidithiobacillus sp. | reverse complement strand
GTGGCCCAGAACAAGGCCCAGGCCCAGGCCGCCCTGGCCCTGTTGCAGGAATTGAAAGCGGAACCCCGGAAAGAGACCCTGACCATTGCCGAAAAACAGGTCGAATATGCCCGGGCCAGCCTGAAATACCAGCAGGCACAACTGGAAATCACCAAAAAGGAAATGGCCATCAATCCCCAGACGGTGAGCAAACTTGCCCTGGAGAATGTGCAAAACTCTGTCCTGATCGCCGGGAACAATCTCAAAGTGGCGCAGGCGCAGTATGCGCTGACCAAGGCCGGCGCCTGGAGTTACGATATCAGAAATCAACAAGCTATCTATCATGCGGCGCGGAAGACCTACGCGTCCAATAGCGCCCTATTGCAAGAATATGTCGTGCGAGCGCCGGTCACCGGCGATATCCTGCGCATCAGCACCGCCATCGGCAGTTACGCATCCCCCCAAGGCGTCTACGGCACCTATACGCAGGGGATGGATCCGGTCGTGGTGATGGGCAAGAAGACCGCCTACATGCAGGTCCGCGCTTATTTGGATGAGATATTGGTTCCAAGGCTGCCGGCTCCCGCAGATATTACCGCGAAAATGTTCATTCGAGGTCTCAACAATGTCAGCGTACCGTTGCAGTTTGTGCGGATACAGCCCTATGTGGTGCCGAAGATCGAACTGTCCAACCAAAGGACGGAAAAAGTGGACGTAAGGGTGCTGCCAATCCTCTTCAAATTTAAGATTCCGGCACACATGAACCTGTTTCCCGGCGAACTGGTGGATGTGTATATAGGGAAAAAGTCCTGACCAGCATAAATGCGACATCCAATGGCCGGTTGATTTGGTTCTGAAGTGGCTCGATTCTGTTTTAACCACAAGGAACGCTTCGGAGCGCTTGAACAAACACGCTTGTTGGGGGAATGTATGGGGGAGGAATTCCCTTCGGGTCCGGGCACCGGGGGCCGCCATTCTATACTTATACTATCGAATCCGCCGTACCTCCCGCGGCGCCTGAGGCACGGCAGGCATTGGCCGGACGCTTCTCGGCCCGTATTGACCTGGCCCTCAAGGAACGGAAGCCAACATAGTACGCGATCTCCTTCTCGCGCATGTAGGTCCAGTATCTAATAACGTCACCCGATCAAATCTCCAGTCCCAAGAGACGCTCTCTGATAGCCCGCCGAACCGGCTCTCGTTCCTTTTCTGGAATACGTCCGATTCTCTCCGCCGAATCCGCATCGATCGTGGCGATTTTTGCAGATCGAATGACGGATGGATGAGGCAAACCGGTGGCTTGAAGATCGTGAATCTCCAGATCGCCAGGCCAACCACGATTCTCGCGGCTCGTGATCATCAACACCCAGAGCAGCTCGGGAAGCTCCCTGGAGCGGGTGCGCACAATCACCAGAGCAGGACGATGTTTTTGGATTGGGCGATTGGTGTAAGGAAAAGGGACTTTGACGACGTCCCAGACCTCAAAGGGATTCATAGGCTTTTTCATCAGCGTCGGTGGTCCACTCGTGAAAAATTGCGAAGGGATCATCTTCCGCCGAAGCCGCCTTCTTCAGGACGACACGGTCGTCCTGGATCTCGTAGACGATTTCGTCCCCTTCATGCAGGCGCAATGCTGCGCGTATCGGTTGAGGGATGGTGGTTTGGGCCTTGCTGGTCAGTTTGCTCGTGATCATGGACGGGTTACTCCCGGATGCTGGACTGGTGTTGTAAGAATTATCCTTACAAAGGGTGGGCAGGGCAACTGTGGATATCAACGGCCATGACCGAGATCACCCTCCTCGTCATACCTGAGGCAATAGATAAGGAACACAGCGCGCCATTCGATGGATTCGTCTACATGGCCCTTGTGCTGGGCGTGGCTTTCAGCAGCGCCGCCACCTCACCGCTGTTCGCCGCATCGCCGTTACTCACCTACGGAGTGGGCCATTGCTCGGCTATCTTCGCGATCGGTTCAGCCATCGACACAGTGCAGCGCTACCTGGACTGGAACGAGCGCAGCCACGCCGCATTGCGTTTTCGCCAGATTTGTGGCTTGTTGGTGATGGGTGCCAACCTATACTTATGCTGGCGGCGTTGTCCGCCTGCATCTTGACAAGGGCATCGAACGGGTGGCGTCGGTGCTGAAGTTCGATCTGCGCGGCGTGGACGGCGTGCGCCAGGACGAGCCACCGAAGATGGAACCCATCACTTACGAAATCATCGTAGATAGCGACGAACCAGAGCGGCGCCTCGAACTGCTGCACGACAACGTGAAGAAATACGCCACCGTGTTCAACACGGTGGCGCCGGGCACGCGACTTTCCGGCGTGTTACGGCGCAAGGGCTGAGCCATTTCTGGGGGGAGAGGCAGCGGCATTACCGAGAGTGAGGCGGTTCGGTAAACCGGCGGTGTTGTGCAGGGGAACGCGGGCGAACGGGCGAGCACCACTTTTTACACGCGTCCCCTCGGAGACAGCATCAGTCATTCATCCATGAACTTTGAGTGGTAGTATTCCATGTGTTTTTTTGTACATTCAGAAAAGGGCGAATGCTGTCATGTACCGTCATGCGGCATCATGCAAGCGCAATGCAGAAAGTAAACCAGACGTAACCCAAAAAGAAAAAAACCGCTTAGCATAATTTCTAAGCGGTTGATTCTTTTGGCTCCCCGGGACAGGCTCGAACTGCCGACCTAGTGATTAACAGTCACCCGCTCTACCGACTGAGCTACCGGGGAAAAGTGCGCGTATCCTAGCCTTCCGTGCCGCGCGCGTCAAGGACCAGGCGCCCGCTTTTCTCTGAGCCACAGAGCACGCCCGCCTTGCCAAATTACGACATTTCGGCTATCTACTTTTTTAGAGAAAAAAGAACGAGGAAGACGCCGATGCGAAGGCAAAGCATTATGTTACCTGTCGGTCCAATCAAAGGTGGGAGTGGACTCCTTCTGTTATTGACTCTGACCCTCAGCGGCTGCGCCTCCATGACGCCGCACTCAGCATATCCACCGGCAAACCTATCTCACGGCAACGCGTCGTCCGCTTACGACAGCCGCGCGGAAGCCACCACGCTGGATGCCGTGCTCGTCCATACCATCGCAGAAATTGGCAAGCCTTATCAATGGGGTGGAGAAAGCCC
>DAIAVG010000238.1 GCA_027445725.1 Acidithiobacillus sp. | reverse complement strand
CCAGCAGCAGGTCATGGCTTTCGTTCTGGCCGTTGGCGCTGACGGTGAGGGTGGCGATACGGATGCCGGCGTTCTTGAAGGTGATTTCGTAGGAGAAAATGCCGGGCAATTCGAGGCTGGCTTCTTTCAGGGTCTTGCCTTCGCAGGTGACGCTGATCTTCGCGGTGCCCTTGCCTTCCAGCATGGCCTGAATCCGGAAAGGATGGCCGGCGACGCGGCGGTAAACCTGCGGGTCGCGGTTGGCGTTGTATTGCAGGTTGTTGAGTTTGACCATTTTGATCAGATTCGTACTCATGGTAGCCCCTTCTTAATCACACTATAAAATGAATTGTACACGCATTCAGCTAAAACTCTTTTATCCTAGACGAAAATCGCGCGGAGTGGTAGCTGGTCGCGGCCAGAAAATCCATCAGGAGTGATGATGACACAGTCAAACAAGTTAATAAGCGCATTAGATGCAACGCACGAGCGTATTGAAGCGCTGGCGCGGCAGCAGGCCGCGGGGATGGCCTTGCCGGAACTGGTGGCGGCGGGCGTGGAAGAAGCGGCAGCCATGTTGCGCATTATGCTGGCTGCGGAGCTCAAGCCCTATGTCGGTGATGCGGATTTGCTGGAATTGTGGAGGGCGCTGGTGAAAGGTTCACCCCACTGGAACACCATTCGCGACAATTGCCGTGAACTGATTTATTACCAGAATTGCCTGAAAGCGGAGCGTACCGATGCGCTGCCCGCACAACCAGAGCGCATGGTGATTCATACCCTGCGCCATATTTATCTGTACCTGCACAGTTATGCTGAGCAAAATCATGGGGACAAAGTATGAGTGAGACGAAAATGGCAGAGAGTAACGGCTTGCGCCTGCTCTTCGAGGAGCCTTTTTATCAGCCGGTGGCGAATGAAGTAAGGGTGTTTATGGCGGCCTGGGATCGGCGTCTGCCGGTCATGCTCAAGGGGCCAACGGGCTGCGGTAAGACCCGCTTTCTGGAGCACATGGCGTGGCGCCTGAAGCGGCCGCTGGTGACCGTCGCCTGCCATGAAGACCTTACCAGTTCGGACCTCGTGGGACGTTTTCTGATCGAGGGTGACGAGACGGTCTGGCAGGACGGCCCGCTGACCAAAGCGGTGCGGGAGGGTGCGATCTGCTACCTGGACGAGATCGTCGAGGCGCGTACCGATACGACGGTCGTTATTCATCCGCTGACCGATCATCGCCGTCATCTGCCCATTGAGAAGCTCGGCGTGGAGATTATTGCGCACCCCGATTTTATGCTGGTGATTTCCTACAATCCGGGCTACCAGACGGTGCTGAAGGACCTCAAGCCTTCGACCAAGCAGCGTTTTGTGGGGATGAATTTCAACTATCCGCCCGCCGACGTGGAAACGCGGATTGTGATGAAAGAGGCGGGCATGGATGAGCGTCGGGCCAGGGCGCTGGTGGCGGCGGCGGGTAAGGCACGGAACCTCAAGGATCAGGGATTGCAGGAGGTGACCTCTACCCGCGCCCTGATCTATGCGGGTGCGCTGATGGTGGCGGGTCTGGATGCACTGGAGGCCTGTACCGTGGCGATCATCCATCCGCAGACCGACGATCCGGAATTGGCCGAGGCGCTGCTGGAGATTTTCCGGACCTTCTTCCCGGAACAGAGCTAAGGAACGGCCATGTCGGCGGCGATGGAGGATATCCTCGACCACCTGGCGACTATCAGCTTTGTGGCCGGGCGGGATGCGCGGGCGGCCTTGCCAGCGGTCACCCCATTAGGTGAGGTGGCGACCTTGCGGTATCTGGAGACCGGGCGGGATCTGTTTTTTTATGACCGGGAAGCGGGCAAGGCGTTTTTTCATGCCACCGCCGATTTGGTAAAGGCCTTTGGGGGCTTGGACCCCTGGCTGGACCAAGCCCGCAGGTTCCTCAGTCAGCGCGGTACCTTCCGGGCGGCGGTGGGTTTCTTTGAACAGGCCGGCGCGGTACGCCGGGGTTGGGGCGTAGAGGGAGAAGCGTTGTGGTTTGCCTTGGGTGCCGCGTGGGTTGACCGACATGTGGATAGCGCGGCGTCCTATTTCCGGGTGCCTGTGGCGGTGCTGTTCGGCGACGCGGGCACTGAGGGGCTGCGGGCGCTGCTGACGCCCGCCGATACCCTGGCCAAAGGGCGTCTGGGGCTGGGGACCTATCTGGAGGGTGCCATCAAGGTGCGCGGTATCTGCGGGCTGGATGGTGTGGCGGAGTGGGCGCGGCGCGGCGCGGATGTGCTGGCGGCGGGGCGCGTGCGCGGTGAGGCCTGGTTCCGGCTGGAGAGTGACGAAGCGCGCAGCTTCCTGCTGGAGGTCCTGCCCGGCTTTCATATAGGGACCCACAAGCGGCTCTTCGGGCTTCTGCTTCAGGCTTGGACCGGGCTGCATCTGCCCCTGGAAGAGGGCGACTGGAGCCTGGAAGGCGGGCGCAGTTTTCTGGAGACCGACGGGCGCAGCCTCTTTGTACCGGCGGTGATGCCGGACCGGGAGGAGGCACTGCTCGCCTTTTACCATACCGGCGCGCATCTGATCTTCGACAGCTATGAGCAGGATGCCATCCGCGCCCTCTTTGCGGAAATCGGTATGGAGCATCCACCCCTGGATCCCGACCAGCGGATGACCTGGCGGCCGCTCTTCGCGCGCTTTGGGGAGGACATGACTCGCTTCCAGCTCATTTTCGACCTCTGCGAAGACTTGCGCGTGGATACGGCGCTAGAACGGGAGATGCCTGGTTATCTGGCGCGGGTGCTGCGGGCATCCCGTCAGCGCAGCCTGCCGGAAGGGGCTGCCGGATGTTATTACCAGGCGGCGCTGCGGCTGTTGGAAGGCGGTATGGCCGGAAGATTGCCGGAGGATCTGGCCGCGTTGACGACGGCGCAGGCGGGCATTGTCGATGCCTTCCGGGCGGCGTTGACCCTGTATGCGACGACGGATTTGCCGCCGATATCCCTGTCCGAGCGGGCCCGCGCCTATTTGCCCGGCCATTCGCCCAATGCCGCGCGGCCGGTGTATCCGCGCCATAAACGTGGCACTGACGCGCCGGAGATGGATGGCGGTGGCGAGCTGGGTGCCGCCGGCCATGAAGAAAAGCCCCGAGAGACCCCGCAACAGGCGGAGGGCAACGATCCGGATA
>DAIAVG010000237.1 GCA_027445725.1 Acidithiobacillus sp. | reverse complement strand
AAGTCAATAATATACTAAGAGGCATGATTATGGATCAGTTACCAACCCGGGAAGAGGATATTGAACAGGCCTCCCGTTCCCTGAAAGCTATGGCGCATCCGTTGCGTCTCAAGGTTTTATGCGTATTGGGCTCAGAAGAAATGAGTGTGCAGGATATCGTAGCCGCCGTTGGTACCACCCAGAGCAACATCTCTCAGCATCTCGCTATTTTGCGTGAAAAAGACATCCTCCGTGCTCGTAAAGACGCCAACAAAGTCTATTACCGCGTGGGTGATCCCCGTACCCTGCGTTTGATTGCCATGATGAGTGATGTCTTTTGCAGCGTCCGGTAAGCGCCGAGACTTAGCTTCAGGCGGTTCGCGGCACGGTTCTTGGGGCATTCCGGCAAAAAGGCTTGAATGCCCCAACTGTTGTATATAATAATATGCTGATGTTCTCACAACCTTGCCGTGGATTCGCAGGGGCTGATTCACTCGTCGTACGTGGAATTACTGCGTCATCTACAATGAATCTATGTCATCAGATGCTGTGAACGCTTTGCAAGGTCGTCCAGTTCCTTAATTTGTGTCGCCTGTCGCAGCGAGGAAAACCATGTCCTTTCGTCCTCACAAAAAAACACGCGCCGTTCTAATCGTTCTGCTGATGGGCGCCGGTGCCTCACTGCCAGCCGCGGCCTTGGATTTTAACCAGTGCCTCGATCTCGCTCTCAAGCAAAATCCGCAGATGCTCCTGGCGCATGCCCGGCAGGCAGAAGCCAAGGGCGCTGTCTCCGAAGCGCGTGGTCACTTGCTCCCCAAGCTCGCGGCCTCTTTTTCTGCCAGCCAATCGAACAACGCCTTGACCGTTTTCGGTATGAAGCTGTCGCAGCGGCAGGCGACCTTTAACGACTTTGGCGCGGGACAATTTAACCCTGACGCGCTGGGTGTAGCACCGACAGGGTTGGATCAACCGGGTAGTTACCACAATTTCGGCACCAAGCTGCAACTGGAGATTCCGATCTGGAATGGCGGGGAAATCCGGGGACGTTTGGGTCAGGCGCGGGCCATGTTGGAGGCAGCTCAGAGTGGTGACGTCATGGCACGCCAGAGGCTGACTTTCGCCATTTTGCAGGCCTATGACAGTGTCATTGCTGCCAATACGGGTATTGAGGTGGTGGATAAAGCCAGACTGGCGGCCGCATCTTATGTCAAAACCAGCCGATCCCTGCTGGCGCGCGGGGTGCTGGTAAGGAGCGATCTGCTGTCTGCGGAAGTGCATTTGGAAAAAGCTGAACTGGCCGTCGAAAGTGCCCGCAACGCCCAGGCCAATGCCCTGGATAATCTCGCCATGCTTATTGGCTGGCCAGAAGGGAAGACCCTGACTGTAGCTAGCCCTGTCCAGCCCACACTGCCTGCGGCGCCGCTCACCAGCCTGCAGGGCGACGCGATGGCCCAGAATGCCGGTATCGTTGCCCTCCGTCACCAGGTCAAGGCGGCACAGGATGGTATCAGCGTCGCCCGTGCCGCTTATCTGCCCCACGTCAACGCCATGGCCAATCAGGAATGGAATGGCAGGACTCTGGGCAACGCGGCACCGTCTTATACCATCGGTGGAGAAGTGACCTGGAATGCGCTGGACTTCGCACGCGGTGGCGGGATGGACCGCGCCCAGGCTGAGCGTGAACGGGCTATGGCCGCATTGCAGGAAGCGCAGGATAAGCTGCGTTTGCAGGTGGCGCAGGTGTGGCGTAGTGCCCGGGAGGCCGCGCTGCGCGTCAAAATGCGTGCACTCGCGGTTAAGCAGATGGACGAGGCGCAACGTTTGGTGCGTCTGCGTTACGAAAATGGTATAGAGACCGTGACTGGCCTGCTGCACGGACAGGCAGAACTGGATCAGGCGCGTGCCGAGCTCGTCTCCGCTCATTATGCGGAAGCGGTAGACCGCGGTGCCCTGTTGCTGGCCATCGGCAAACTGAATCCTCAAGAAATCGTCAGTGTGAGTAATGTGCCCGCCGCAGAAGGAACCCCCCAATGAACACATGGAAGCGGACCGCGTTAGTCGCCGCTCTGGCATTCTCTACGGCAAGCCTTACCGCCTGCAGTAAATCGCCCCCTGATGCGCTACAAGTGCAGAGTAAAGTCGCGGCGCCGGTCATGCAGATGGGGAGCCAGAGCATGGCCGCCTTTGCCCGCGTTCCGGGTACGGTCACTGCCCATCAGCAGGTACAACTCAGTTCTCGTCTGAGTGGCTATATTCGCGCCATGAGCGTGCGTGATGGACAGGCCGTAAAGGCGGGACAACTGCTTTTTGAGGTCGATCCGACGGATGTGCTGGGACAGGTGCAGCAGGCGCAGGCTGGCTTGGCCGAGGCCGAATCCGCGCTCACGGACGCCCGCTCCAATTATGATCGATTCAAGGCCTTATATGCTCAGCAGGCCATTCCCGAGAAGCAGTGGGATCAGGTGAAATCGGCTTATGCCATGGCTCAGGCCCGTGCCGCTGCGGCAAGGGGGGGTATCAGCACGGCGCGGTCGCAACTGCGTTATGCCCGGGTGACGGCGCCGTTCTCCGGTATCATTACGCGCAAGTTCATGCAGAACGGGGACCTCGCATCGCCTGGCCAGCCCATCCTGGGCTTGGCTAACACCTCCCGACTGGAAGTCCAGTGTAGTGTCAGCGGGGCCCTATACCGCAGTCTCCAAATCGGTCAGAAAGTCGCTGTCATCTCCGACGGAAAAAGCGTTTCCGCAACGGTTCTGGATATGGTCGGAGCCGCGGACGCGATGACCCATACGCACATGGTCAAGCTCGGCTTGCCCGCAGACAGTACACTGCAGGCCGGTGACTATGTCAGTGTAGAAGTGCCGGTCACCCGGCGGCAGGTGATGGTGGTGCCAGCGGCTGCCTTGCTGGATCGGGCCGGTATTCCGGGTGTTTTCGTTGTTGATGCGCAAGGCATCGCGCACTATCGCATGGTGCGGCCGGGGCAGAGTACGCCGGAGGGCGTGGAAATTCTTTCCGGTCTGAGTGTGGGTGAGACGGTAGTCGTGGGTAATCTCGCTGCGGTGAATAATGGCGACCATATTGAGCCAGCCGGAGCTGCTCATGGCTGAACCAGGGCAGCGGCAAAACCTGGCGGGGCGGCTTGCCCAGTCTTTTTACCAGTCCAAGATCACGGTGCTGATCATGGTGGCCATT
>DAIAVG010000236.1 GCA_027445725.1 Acidithiobacillus sp. | reverse complement strand
TGCGGAAAACAACATCGCGACCAGTGATACGGCCGGGCGTGCAAACCGGATCGGTGTACCAGCGGGTACGACCATGCCGGCAGTCACTATCACCCTCGCCAAGCGCCCGGGTGCGAATGCCGTTACGGTGGCAGACGCGATCAAGGCGAAAGTGGATCGTCTGGAGCGGGAGGCCCTGCCGGAGGGGGTGCATGTTTCCATTACCCGCGATTATGGTGCCCGTGCCGATGACGCAGTCAGCGCGCTCTTCGAGCACCTCAGTATCGCTGTCGGGGTAGTTGCTGTCATCCTGATGATTTTCCTCGGATGGCGCGAGGCGGGCATCGTTATTCTGACGGTGCCACTCACACTGGGCGCCGTGTTGGGCATCGGCTGGCTGCTCGGGCAGACGATCAACCGGATCACGCTGTTTGCGCTCATTCTGTCGCTGGGTCTACTGGTGGACGGCGGCATTGTCGTCATTGAAAACATTCATCGTCATCTGCATGGCTGCGGCAAGGATGGTTTTGCCCGCTGTATCATCACCGCCAGCAATGAGATTGGTAATCCGACAAATATAGCGACGCTGGCGGTGATTCTCGCCTTCGTGCCCATGGCTTTTGTGACCGGGATGATGGGACCCTTCATGTTGCCCATCCCCATTTTTGTACCTATTGCTATGATTGCGTCGGTATTGCTCGCTTATACGGTGGTGCCTTGGGGTGCTTATCGTTTTCTGCGTCGCAAAGCGGCCAAGCAGGTCGGCAGTGAGGAAGGCGCGCATGAGCCGCGACCAGACGCTCTGCAGCGGGGATACATCCGGGTGTTCAAGCCTCTGTTGAAATCTCCGGGGCGCCGTAATATCTTTTTCATCGTGGTCATTGCGCTGCTCCTGCTGGCGATGCTGATGCCGATGTGGCAGTTCATCCGCCCCCAAGGCATGAATGGTCCCTTGAGTGCCCTCGGCGTGAACCTGAAGATGCTTCCAGAGGGAAACGTCAGTGATTTCATGATTCAGGTGGATACCCCTGCGGGGACCGCACTGGATGAAACCGGGCGGGTTACCGAAGCGGTGGGCAATGTGCTCAGCCGGAATCGCTATATCGAAAATTTCCAGACCTATCTGGGGCGTTCAGCACCTGTGGATTTCGCAGGGCTGGTGCGCGGTGACATGATGCGCCAAGGCAGTAATTACGCGCAGATTCAGGTCAATATGGTGCCGCGGGATGAGCGACCCATGTCCCACACCGTTTCCGTGGAAGTCTACAAGGCGTTGCAACCGGTCCGGGAACGTTTCCCTGGTAGCATTATCAAGATTTTTGAGGTGCCGCCGGGGCCGCCGGTACGTGCTCAGGTGGTGGCCGAGCTCTACGGACCCAACTATGACAAGCTGCGCCAGGTGGCGGGTATGGTCGAACAGTACTTCCGCAAAGACTATGACATGATCAATGTGGATGACTCGGTGACCGCTACAGTGCCTGAGTATCTGCTGCATGTGGACCAGCAGAAGGCGATGCTCGCCGGTGTCGCGCCGGCGCAGGTGGCCGCGCTGGTGCATGATTATGTGGCGGGTACCAGACTGGGTGCTTTGCATGTGGAAAATGCCCGCGAACCGGTAGATATTGTTCTCCGTGTTCCCCCGGCGGATCGCGCCTGGCGTCAGCAGATACTCGACTTACGGGTGCAGAGCCGGAGCGGGCAGCAGGTGCCTCTGGCGAGCATCGTGCAGATTGAGCGGACGACGCTGGCCAAGCCGATTTACGATCGTGATCAACATCCTGTGGTGTATGTGACCGGAGATCTCATGGGCTCCAGCCCAGTCTATGCCGTGTTGTCGCTGAATCACTGGCTGGATGGCAGGACCATCGACGGTGTGCCTCTCAGCACGGGTAATCTGGGTTTTTCGCCGGCGCAGCCCGATGATATTACCCATTACCAGATTCTCTGGGGCGGTGACATGCGCCTGACCCTCGATGTATTCCGTGATCTCGGCGCCGCTTTTATTATCGCTCTGGTATTTATTTACCTGATGCTGGTGGCTTACTACCAGTCTTTCGTGATGCCGGTGATCGTCATGGGCGCTATTCCTATGACGTTGATCGGGGTTTTCCCTGGACACTGGCTGTTGAATACACCGTTTAATGCCACTTCCATGATCGGAGTCATCGCGCTGGCAGGTGTCGTGGTGCGCAACTCCCTGTTGCTGATCGACTTCATTATCGATTACCGGCGTCAGGGCTACGCACTGGAAGAGGCAGTGTTGCAGGCCGGTGCAGTGCGTTTTCGCCCCATTTTGCTGACAGCACTCGCCATCATGTTTGGCTCTGCCATCATGGTGACCGATCCGGTCTTTGGCGGGCTAGCCGTTTCCTTGATTTTTGGCACTTTCGCCTCCACACTGCTGACACTGATCGTGATCCCATTGCTCTATTTCCTCTGGGAGCGGCGCTTGGAAAAACAGACACAAGGAGTTTGATTGCAGATGAATACTGAACGTTGGGTACGGGTGGTTGCTGGCTTTTTTGTGCTGATAAGTGTGGTATTGGGCGCTCCGGCCAGCCCTATATTTGTGAGTGAGTGGTTTTTGGCCTTCACCCTTTTTGTGGGTTTTAACCTGCTGCAAAGCGGTTTCACCTGCTTTTGCCCGCTGGACCGCATCTTGCTAAAGCTCGGGGTGCCGGGTTCCGGGGCCTGCGGACGCTAAGCCATGGAACATAAGATTCTTTTTTTTATAGAGTCCCAATGGCCGTTGTTGCTGGGTGCGGGCGCTTTGATTGCCATGATTTTTAAGGGACCGTTGACGCGCGGGGTGGCGGGTATTCATGAAGTGGATCCGATCGCCGCGGTGCAGTTGATCAACCACGAAGATGCCGTAATCATTGATGTGCGCGAGCAGAGTGAGTGGTCCCAAGGGCATCTGCCCGGTGCCCGGCACATTCCGCTGGGTGACTTACCCAAGTATATGCAGGATCTGGAGAAGCATCGCGGCCATCATGTTATCTGTCAGTGTGCGAGTGGTATGCGTTCGGCGCGTGCCGCGTCCAGCCTGAAAAAGGCCGGTTTTGATAAGATTTATAGCCTGAAAGGTGGAATCGGCGCCTGGCGGAGTGCCGGACTGGTCGATAAGGTCCGGGCGGGCGGGTACACCGAGGTCGTCGTCGCCTACGACGCCGACTCGGCGAAGAACGTCCTAGTGGCG
>DAIAVG010000235.1 GCA_027445725.1 Acidithiobacillus sp. | reverse complement strand
GTGGCACGCGAGCTCGCCATCCCGCTGCACCGCGTGAGCTTCGCCGCCGAATACCGCCAGCGGGTGTTCGATTATTTCATCAGCGAGCACCGCGCCGGGCGCACGCCCAACCCCTGTGCCCGCTGCAATCAGTTCCTGAAGTTCGATGCCTTGTTGGCGGAAGGCGAAAAGTTGGGCGCCTCGGTGCTGGCGACGGGTCATTATGCGCGTCTGGCGGAAACCCCCTCGGGTACCGCCCTGCTGCGCGGCCGTGATGATGTCAAAGACCAATCCTATTTTCTTTTCGCCATCGGTGTGGCGCTGTTGCCCCGCCTGCACTTTCCGGTGGGTGACCTGAACAAGGACGAGGTGCGTGCCATGGCCCGCAGGCATGGCCTGTCCGTGGCCGCCAAGCAGGATTCTCAGGATATCTGCTTTGTCCCGGACGGCGACTACCGCCGTTTTCTGGAGGATTACGCTGGATTGGATATGGCGCGGGAAGGGGAGATGGTCGACAGCAGCGGGCAGGTTGTCGGCCATCATCCGGGCACCTTGCACTTCACCGTCGGGCAGCGGCGAGGTCTGGGCGGTGGCAGCGGTCAGCCGCGCTATGTCCTCGCGCTGGACCCGGCGCAGAACCGGGTGATTGTCGGCAGTGAGAATGAGCTCTACTGCCGTGCGGCCAGCTTGGCCGGGTGCAACTGGCTGGCGGATTTATCGCCCGGCGAAAGCCATGCCGTGACCGTAAAATTGCGTTACCGCTCTCGCGCCGAGCCAGCCATGCTGCACCTGCTCCCTGATGCCAGGGCCGAACTCCGCTTCCCCGATCCGCAACGCGCCGTCACCCCCGGTCAGGCCGCCGTCTGCTACCAGGGTGAGCGTCTGCTGGGCGGGGGCTGGATTAGTAACGCGGAATAGTCTGCGTGAACGCATTGGTTAGGGTATTTCTAATATATGCTGTATTTCCGGTAACATGCTCTGTACGCATTTTTTCCCCTCCATTATGGCTTCACCGGCACGATAAAACTCCAGTAAGCCAATATGGGACAGCTTTGGAGAAAGCAGGATATCCGGAGGATCTCCTGCCATGCGACTCCTGGTAATCCTGTCCTGCATAATATTGACCGAGCCGGCGATAGCATCAAACAGGCTGGGTGGTTGCTCCTCATCGCTGGTCGCTGGAAATATCGAGGCAGTATATGCCGTGACTAAATCTGATATTTTCCCCGCAACGCCAGTATTTTGTTTTTCTATTGTTTTTTGGCTTTGTAGGCGTTTTCCGATAATGTCATCATTTAACGTTACTGCTATAACAATATTCGCACCAAGCGCCCGACAGGCGGAAATTGGAACGGGATTTACCAGTCCGCCATCTATAAGCCATTTACCATTGTTTTTAACCGCCGGAAAGAGGCCAGGCACTGATATGGAAGCAAAAACGGCCTCCAGGATGGAACCTTTAGTCAACCAAATTTCTCTGCCAGTTTGCAAATCTGTTGCTACAGAGGCATACTTTTTGGCAACAACATCCTCTATTGCTGAATCATCCGCTGCCACATATTTTTTGAGAAAATGATGTAGCCGTTCTTTGTTGACAAAACCATTCAGTGACATGTTGATGGCAAAAAACTTGGCGGTTTCAAGCTTCGTCAGCGAGCGCACCCATTCTTCCAGCTTCTCAAGGTTGTTGGAAACATAGGATGCGCCAACCAATGCGCCTATGGAGGTACCACAAACAATATCCGGTACGATTCCATGATCACTCAGCGCGTTTGTCACCCCGATATGTGCCCATCCGCGGGCGGCGCCACTTCCAAGAGCTAAGGAACCATAAACAAACTACGTGTACTTTATATTCGGTGAAATGACGTAGTTCCATTCCCCATGGAATTCATCGCGGTCAAGCTGAATGGCAGCGTATTCGGCGTCGGTGACCTTGATTCCCTTTGGATAAGGCGTCGAATCGATCGCTGCGCGTACTTTCAACCCCTTGCTCGTGGTGGTGGCCGCGATCAAATTGACAATGACCTCATGACTCACCAGGGGGCGCCCCCGCCAGTTCATGCTGATATAGGAAAACAGGCGGTGCTCAATCTTGTTCCATTTGCTTGTGCCTGGCGGAAAGTGACACACCCTGATCGGCAGATTCAGTTCATCTGCGAGACCTTGTAATTCCAGCTTCCAGAGACGTACCCGAGAACCGTTGCTACCGCCCCCATCGGCCATGATCATGAGTTCCTTGGCGGCGGGATACCGGGGCTGCCCCATACTCAGCCACCAGCGCCGGATAGTCGCTACCGCAAAGCTGGCCGTATCATGATCCGTGCCCACGCTCACCCAGCCTGCGTTTTGGGCGAGATCATAAACCCCATAGGGATTAGCCCGCCCCAGTTCTGCATCCACGAAGTCATACACCTGAACGGCCTCCGGCTCTCCCTGCGGTCGCCATTCCTGACCGGAATTTTTATAGTTGCCGACCAACTCCTTTTTCTTGGTATCCACCGAAATCACAGGCTGTCCAGCATCCAGAGCCTGCTGCGTCTTCTCCTGAATATACTGGAATTGAGCATCTCGATCCGGATGATCCGTGCCTTCCAGAGTCTTTCGATTGCCTTGCAAGCTGTATCCCAATTCCTTGAGCAGAATACCCACGGAAACATTACTAATACGGTGCCCTTGTTCGCCCAGCTCACGGGCCAATTGTTTGAGGCTCTTGCACGTCCAACGCAGGGGTGATTGGGGGTCGCCCCGTGCTGCAGGGTCCACCAGTCGCTCCAATGCGGCCAATATTTCCGGATCACGATCCACCAGTTTTTTACGCCCGCCACCGGGTCGTCGAACCCGACCTTTGGGAAGGGTGTTCTCCGGATCTTTGAGTTCCTTGATGCCTGCCAGGATGGAGCCTCGCGCCACTCCCGTCGCCTCGCTCACCCGCTTGACGCCACCATGACCCAGCACCTTCGCCTCTACAGCCGCATGGAGCCGTCTCTGCCGCTCATCCAGTATCCCTTCGAGTGCTTGGTGTCGAGCGGCTATCAGTGCGTCTGCTTCCATGCCGCAAGATTATACCTGCCGCATGAAAAGTACAAGTTATTTGCTAATGGAGCCTAAGACAGCAACCCGACCTCAACATGCCAGACATCAAAATCATCTTGCACACATGGAGGCATCCATATAAGTGATGGGTCAGCCGATCGAGGAGTGCCGTAGTCATTAGCGGCTATGAAATGATTATGTGGAG
>DAIAVG010000234.1 GCA_027445725.1 Acidithiobacillus sp. | reverse complement strand
GATCTCCCCGGTTTGCGGATCGAAGAAGGTACTGAAACCCAGCCCCATCTGCAGACTGATCACCGAACCAGCAAACTGCACCGCGCTGAAGATCAGGGTCACGGCAAAGCCGATACTGACCCCGATCAGGATCTGTTCCAGCAACAGTAGCAAGCCATCACCGGAGAGAAACTCCACTGGTGGCATCTCTGGCAAGGCCGGGGTCAGGGCAACACTGAGCAGCACCGCGAGCCCCACGCGTACCTGGATGGGAATCTGTGTGGCGCTGAATACCGGGGCCGTACTGAGAAAGGCCAGGATGCGCACGAAGGGCCAGAAAAAGGCGCCAATCCAATGCTCGATCTGGCTGCTGCTGAGGGCAATCATTGGTTAATCAACTGGGGAATCTGGTGAAACAGATGGGTGGTATAGCTCATCATCAATTGCAGCATCCACGGCCCGGCGATCACCCCGACCAGGGCCAGTACCAGCACCTTGGGGACGAAACTCAGGGTCATTTCGTTGATCTGCGTTGCGGCTTGAAAAATGCTGACCAGGACGCCCACCACCAAGGCCACGCCAAGCAAAGGCAGAGAAAGCCAGAGCGCTGTCCAGATGGCGTGCTCGGCAACGCTGATTACACTTCCCGGGCTCATTGTCGCCCCCTCCTCAATGAATAAAGCTCTGCACCAGGGAGCCAATCACCAGGTCCCAGCCATTGACCAATACAAAAAGCATCAGCTTGAAGGGAAACGAGACGGTGACCGGTGACAGCATCATCATGCCCAATGACATCAATACTGCCGCTACCACCAAGTCAATGATCACAAAGGGGATAAAGATCAGAAAGCCGATCTGAAATCCGGTCTTCAATTCCGAGGTGATGAAGGCGGGGATCAACAGATCCATGGGCGTATCGTCGGGGGCGCGCAATTGCTTGTGGCCGGACAGTTTCACGAACAAGGCGAGGTCGTCCGGACGGGTCTGGGATAGCATGAAGGTTCGCAGCGGTCCTTCGGAGCGCTCCATGGCCTGACTCAGATTGATCTGGTTGTTGGCGAGCGGTTGCAGTGCCTCGGTGTTGAGCTTCTGGAATACCGGCGCCATCACAAAAAAGGTCAGGAACAGGGCCAAACCCACCATCACCTGCGACGGTGGCATCTGGGTCGAGCCGAGGGCTTGTTTGAGCAGGGACAGTACGATGATGATGCGGGTGAAGGCCGTCATCATCAGCAGCATGGCCGGCAAAAATACCAGAACGGACAGAAAGAGCAGGGTCTGAATACTCAGGCTATATTCCGTGCCGCCACCAGGAGCCGGACTGGCCGTGACGCCAGGCAAACCCGCCGCAATACTGGGACCCGCTAGGAGGAGGACTCCTCCGAGGAAGAGCCCGAGGTGGAAGAAGACGGCTCTTCCCGCACTGAACTTTGTCGATCGTTTTGCCATGTCCCTTGCTTGCGCCTCTCCATTGCTTGCCGCAGCCAGCCGGAAAAGGCTGTACTGCCGGAATCGAGCGGCAGCGGTTCTGTCAGGGCATGCAAGAGGGAGATCCCGGCTGGCGTAGCCCCAAGCAATAACTGCTGCTTGCCGACCTCCACTAGCAAGAGGCGTTCCCGCGCCCCCAACGGCAGGGAGGCGAGCACCCGCATGGGACTGCCTGCGCTTCCCATGCTACCTGGTTGCATGCGTCGGAAGAGCCAAATCAAGGCAAAAAATACCAGCAAGACCAAGATCAGGGCGAAGATCAAACGGAGAATGGCCCAAGAGGAAAAGACGTTGGGCGCAGCCGCTGTGGCAGCGAAGGCAGGCAGCGGCAGGCCAAGCAAAAGAAGAGAGAAATGTCGGAGTCTTGACAGTCGCAACGACGACTCCTTGACAGGCAAGTGCTGCATCAGCGCAACTTCTTTGCCCGCTCCGCCGGACTGATGATGTCGGTCAGACGGATGCCAAACTTGTCGTTGACCAGAACCACCTCACCCTGCGCGATCAGATAACCATTCACCAGGACATCCATCGGTTCACCAGCGAGGCGCTCGAGCTCCACCACAGACCCCTGCGCCAACTGCAGGAGATTACGGATCTGAATACGGGTTCGCCCCAGCTCTACCGACAGGGTAACGGGGATATCCTGGATCATGTCGAGGTTGCGGGCATTTTCCCGCCGGCCACTATCCTGCAGGGGCGGCATGGACACCGGCTGCGTCGCAGCACTCTGCGCGGCTGCCGACGGGTCCTCGGCCCCCTGCTCCGCCATGGCCGCTGCCCAATCCGCCATCACGTCATCAGCAGCTTTTTGGCTCGTCGTGTCCTTTTCTTCCTCGGCCATCTTCATTTCTCCCACGCCGCCATGGCGCTCAATCCCTCATCGGTTTCCGGCGCCAACGCATGGTCGAACTGTATCGCATATTTCTCTCCATGGGCACCGTAGCAACCAGAAAAAACCGGAATTCCTTCTACCCGTGCCAAAAGCTGTTCGGGTAGTTCAATGGGAATGACGTCACCATCCCGCAACTGCAGAATCTGCGCAACGGTCAATTGCTTGCGCACGAATTCAATCTGCAGCTCGAGTTCCGCTTCCTGCATCTCGGTATTCAGCGACTGAATCCAGCGTTTATCCACTTCCGAACGATCGGCCATGGTACCTGCGGTAAGCTGATCGCGTACCGGTTCGACCATTCCATAGGGCAAACAAATCTGTAACGATCCTGCCCCTGATTCCAGTTCTACCTGAAATTCGGTCGTAATCACTACCTCCGTCGGTGTCGCAATGTTCACGAATTGCGGGTTGACTTCCGAACGTTGCAATTCGGGGGACAAATCAATCACCGGTCGCCAGGCAGTTTTGAAGTCCTGCAGCGCCATCCCCAGCAGCTTATTGATGATTCTGGTTTCCAACGGGGTAAAATCGCGCCCTTCGATACGGGCATGGAAACGTCCATCACCACCAAAATAATTGTCGATCACCGAAAAGATCAGGCGCGGATCAAAGACAAAGAGACATAAACCGCGCAATGGTTTTAACTGCACCATATTGATATTGCTTGGCACTACCATACTGCGAATGAATTCGCTGTATTTCACCAGTTTTACCGAGCCAATGGAGATTTCTGCGCTGCGCCGCAAAAAATTGAATAAGCTTACCCGCCACAAGCGGGCAAAACGCTCATTCATCACCTCCAGGGTTGGCATGCGTCCGCGGACGATGCGATCCTGGTTGGCCAGGTCATAGGGGCGAACGCCGCCCTGCTC
>DAIAVG010000233.1 GCA_027445725.1 Acidithiobacillus sp. | reverse complement strand
CGAACCACACACAACCTGCTCTACTCCTTGCACACACTGCGCTGGGCGATGAGGCGGTACCCATCCGCCTGCGGACTATTTGCGATAATTTATTGTCAAATGCCGTGAAATTCTCGCCGCAAAACGCTACTATACGGATATATTTGCAGGTACAGGACGAACAAGCGGTCCTCGATGTTCAGGATGAGGGGCCAGGTGTGGCGCCCGAAGAGCGTGGAAAAATTTTCGATATTCTCTACCGGGGCGAGGCCTCGGATGCGGGGAAGATCGAGGGCAGCGGGTTGGGACTGGCTATCGCCAGAGAGTATGTATTGAGTTATGGGGGAAGTCTTGAATTGTTGGATAAAGAAACGCCAGGGGCCTGCTTCCAGTTGCGCCTGCCGATCACAAATCATACTGCTGCCCACGCTCGCCATGTTGACCCTGGCGGGTTGCGCGACCACGCCGTTGCCTCTACTACCTCCAAATACAGTGATTCTTAAGTCGGGTGAACAGGTTATACAGACCAGCAAGTTGGCGGCCTTGCAGGCGCGTATTGGCATGTTGGAAAAAGTCACCCCGGTCACCGCAAGTTGTGTTTCCGAAAAAGCGGAAGCCGCCAGCCTGACTAAGCAGCTTGCTGATGCTCGGGCTGGTGATCCCGGCTACCAAAAGCTGGAGGCGAGGGTCAATGACCTGCAGAACCGCCTCCTGCAATCTCAGCAACGCGAGATGGATTTGCGCAAGAAACTCAATGAGCTGGTACAGATCGAGAAAAACGCGCGCTTACCCCAGGGGCACTAAACCGAAATGGAAAAGGGCAGAATTTTACTGGTAGATGATGACGCTGATCTCCTGCGTCTGTTATCCCTGCGCATGAAGACGGCCGGTTATGCCGTCAGTACCGCGGCCAGTGGTAACGAGGCGCTGTCGGTACTGGCGATGGAACATCCGTCTTTGGTCATCACCGATCTCAAGATGGACGAGATGGACGGCATGGCGCTGCTGGACGCCATTCGCCGCGACTACCCGACCTTGCCCGTCATTATTCTTACTGCCCACGGTTCCATCCCCGATGCCTTGCTGGCGGCGGATCAGGGTGTCTTTGCCTTCCTCACCAAGCCGTTTGATGGCAAAGATCTGATGGCGCAGGTGGAGCGCGCCTTCAACCTGACAGCGGCGATTCTGCCAGGTTCGGGCAAGAAGGGCAGGGATTCCAGTTGGGACCGTATCCTGACCCGCAGTCCCAAAATGCAGACGGTACTGGACCAGGCGCGTCTAGTGGCTGCTTCTGATGCCAGTGTCTTCATTCATGGTGCCAGTGGTACCGGTAAGGAACTGCTGGCCCAGGCCATCCATCAGGCGAGCCCACGCCGCAATCACGCCTTTATTGCGCTTAACTGCGCGGCCTTTCCCGAGCAACTCCTGGAGTCGGAACTCTTCGGGCACAAAAAAGGCGCCTTCACCGGGGCGGCCAATAGTCATCAGGGGTTGTTTCAGGCCGCTGAGGGAGGCACGTTGTTTCTGGATGAAATTGGCGATATGCCCCTCTCCTTACAGGTCAAACTGTTGCGTGCCTTGCAGGAGCGGGTGATCCGCCCTGTCGGCTCCACCGAGAGCATCGCCGTGGATGTGCGGATCATCTCCGCTAGTCACCGGGATTTGGAGCAGGAGATGGCTGCCCGGCGCTTCCGGGATGATCTCTACTATCGCCTTTGCGTGGTGACTCTGGAGCTGCCTGCCCTGGCTGAGCGTCCCGAGGACATCCCTCTGCTAGCCGAGTTCTTTTTACGCGATACGGCGGCCAAGAATCGCAAGGATGTCCGCGGTATCGCGCCGGAGGCCATGGAATTGCTGGTGGGAGCGCCCTGGCCGGGTAACGTCCGGCAACTGGCCAACGTCATTGAACAGGCGGTGGTGCTGTCTACCACCCCGCGAATCGGTGCACCCCTCATCCGTCACGCCCTGCGCGACAGAGAGGGTGAAGTCATGCCCCTGGCCGATGCCAAAGGCCGTTTCGAGATGAATTATCTGATCCAGATTATGCGCATGACCCGGGGCAACGTGAGTCAGGCGGCACAACTGGCGCAGCGCAACCGGACGGAGTTTTATCGCCTGCTGCGTCGTTACCACCTGGACCCCGCTGCCTTCAAAGAAACGGGCAGCGATGAAGACGAAGCGGAAGTATAATGAATCGCACGATGCGCTGAAGAATGAGCGATCAGCTTTTGGGCCATAGCCATCGGAAAAATTGCTGGTTCAGGGCATGGTCGGGGCCATCAGGATGCACAGATCTTCAAGTTCTATAGTTAAGAAGAACGCGCATCACCTTTTGGAGGCTCCTCATGAATATAGAATCCATCACCCTGGTGCGGCATGGCACGACGGAGTGGACAGATCGCGGCAAACATACCTCGGTGACCGATGTGGCGTTGACAGCGGAGGGGCGCGCAGACGCGCAAGCGCTCTGGAAATCCTTTGTGGAACAGGGGCGTTTTGATGGTATTTACTCCAGCCCTATGCTGCGCGCCCATCATACCGCCATTCTTGCGGGTTTCAGCGATCCGGAGTTGCATCGTGGGCTCTGTGAGTGGCGCTATGGTCGTTACGAGGGCATGACGACGGCCGAAATTCGCCAGAAAGATCCGGAATGGAGCGTCTTCCGTTGTGGTGGCCCTGAGGGTGAGAGCCCGGAAGCCGTCAGTGGTCGTTGCGACGAACTGCTCAAGGAATGGGATGCGAAGGGCCACCGTCACGTGCTGTGTTTTGCCCATGGCCACATTCTGCGGGCGCTGGCTACCCGTTGGCTGGGGCTGGATCTGCGTTTTGGTGATCATCTGCACCTGGATCCGGGCAGCATTTCCTGCCTGGGTTGGGAGCATGAAGTCCCCGCCCTGCGTCTGTGGAATTACTGTCCGCAGCGCCCGGTTGTCGGACCGCGCGCTGCCTGACTCTGAAGTGGCTGTTCAGGGCAGCAGAAAGGCTGGGGCGACCTGTGCGGCCTGCTGCATTGCTGCGTGGTAGTAATGAGTGCCGGTAAAGGCCCGGGCATCATCAGCACGGAAAGCATCCATGGCCAGGCCCTTGCGTCCCAGTGTCCCGCTCCACCAGCCGGAGGGATAGCAGAACTGCGGGAAGTACACGCTGTTTACTGCGTCAAAGCCCGCTTCCGTCATGCGCTGCTGGCACTGACGGATCAGGTCGGCATGTAACAGGGGAGATTCAGACTGGGCCACCAGCACGCCCTGATCGGCCAGTGCATGGTGACAAGCCGCGTAAAAGTCCGTGGCGAAAAGCCCTG
>DAIAVG010000232.1 GCA_027445725.1 Acidithiobacillus sp. | reverse complement strand
CCATTATATCGGGCACACGCCGGATCATATCCTCTGGCTGGCACCACACATGACGTCATGGCCGAAAGCGCTGGATAAGGCCGCTTATATCGCCAGCGTTGCGGCCATCATCACCGTTGCTACGGGTCTGGCCCTGACCGTGCTCTTTAACATTGTTAGTGGGCTGGTGATGTTGGTTGCCATTGCTATTTTCAAGACCCGGCATCACGAGACGTTGAGCCAACATACGAAGCGGTTATAGGAGGCATTATGATCTGGTTGCTGGCGGTAATCGGTATCCCAATTCTGGTGGTTTTGATGCTGTTCTTCTCGGCGGCTGAGGATTTCTGGTCGATCATCACCTTCAGGATCGACTTCTCCCGACTTGTCGGCGATCTTCTCCATATTTTGTTTATCGTTGGCGTTGGTATTTTAGCGGAGTTATTCAGCCTGTTCATGCTGATAAAAGACATCCTTTAGGGGCTAAAATGTGTAAGAAACCTATCCACACAGGAGCTAGAATGCTGGCTGCGCACGCCATCAAGACGTTCGTGTTACGCGGGGCGTTATACACCATGTTCATGGCAACGCTGGTGTGGTTTTTTGTGTTTCTCGCGGGGATATATCACTATTTCAGCGTTGAGCACCTGGCCTGGGACGCGGCACTGGAAATTTCAGCGCGGCTCTCCGGCGTTGTGGCACTGGTGATCGCCGTGACCACGTTGACATTGATGTATGCCGTAACCGGGGCGGCGCTGGGGTTTTCATGGATCACCGACAAATTCAAACAAAAAAGAATAGGGAGCGAATAAGTGAGCAATATCATAAAAATATCACCAGGACAGGGGCGGGGTGAAACCTTCGAGCACATTACGCGACTTGCTGCGGACTGGATCTACCGCTTCGGTTATTCCTCACGGGACATCATGGAGAACCATCTTTTTCCATCTGAGAAAACCAAGGGCTTAGTGCGTGCCCTCTTCGCAAAGGGCTGGGCCACCGAGATTCCGTGCTTTTGCGGGGATCCGTCGAAGCGGGATCAGCCCAAGACCGTCATTGTTCTGACACCGCTGGGTGTTGCGCAGTTCCGGGATGAATACGATACCGTCTGGGAATACCCGGAGGTGGCATGGACGCGCTGCGACCTGGTGCGTTGCGACGACCTGCTCTATGTGCAGCAGGCCACGGCAAATAACCTGCGAACCGGCTCCATAGATCAGTTCTGGACGCCACGGATGATACTCGGGGCCGACCCCGAGTATCCGCTTCCCGATACGGAATGGCTGACTCGGACGGGGGAACGCCTGTCTGTGGATGCGGACACCGGGTGCTCTTATCCGTGGCGGCATCGACTGTGCCTCAATCTGAGCATTCGCATGGGTGCCGATCACCCGATCTATAACCGTGCGGCACTTCTATCGACGCAGTACGAGATTGTGGAGGATTACCACGAGCGACTGAAGGCCGGGAAGAAATTACCCATCTGGGCCGATGAGCCAGAGGATTTCGTCCCGCTCGCAGAAGTTGAGGTGCCAGACCTGTCGCGCAAGATGGTGGTGTTCCTCGCGGAAAGCGGACGGGAGATCGTGTTGTGATAGCTGTAGAGCTTGGGGGGTTATTCATTGTCGGGTGGTCGCTGCGCTTGCTACAGCCGTCCATAAAGGGCATGACCGGGGAATGGAAAGTCCGGCAGGCGTTGTCCTGGCAGAAAGCCACCGCACTGAACGACGTGATTATCGCGGATGACCGCGGACTCACTCAGATCGACCATCTGGTGCTGACGCCTGCGGGCATCGTGGTGCTGGAGACCAAGAACTATGGCGGAAGGCTCTACGACCGGGGCCGCAAGCGACCCTGGACGCAATACATCGGTAAGCAGCAGAACCAGATTCACAACCCCCTGGACCAAAACTACCGGCATCGCAAGGCGCTGGCCTTTCTGGTGCCGGATGCGCCCCTTCTGGACTTCGTGGTCCTCGCCGGAAGTGGCAGGTTTGCGGGCGTGGTGCCCCAGGGTGTACTGACGATCTCCGAGTTGAACCGGAAGATCCGCGAGTTGAACGCGCTGGGGAGCGTTCCGGAATCCCTACAGAATGCGTGGCAGACGCTACAGCCGGCGGTCCGAACGAACAGCGCCACCCGGCGGGCGCATTTGCGCTCTATTCCGGGCGGTACCGAGGCGATCTGGCGCAGCGGCGCTGGAAAGTGGGGACTGCTTCTGGGTATGGCCATGGTGGTGGCGGGAATTATGTGAAGGAACTACGGAAGCAGCAGTCCCCCACTCTTTTGCCTCTTCCTTAAAACCCCTTTATTGGTGAGCTGCGCTCATCGGCCAGTATCCGGTACCCGTGCCTCGACCGGCGTAGTGCCGCGTCATACAGCAGGGCCGCGATTTCCTCAGCGGACGGAACAAATCCGAGATAGGCTTTCTTTCTGCCGCCAAACGGTGTGCTTTTACGCCACCAGGAGTGAATCAGGAGCCATTCTCCGAAGAGGTCCTGACATAAGTCCACCTGGTAGCGCCGCTGTTTCTCTTCATTCTCCCAGAGTCCCGTGATCCACCCGGTAGTCGGGTGGCTCGATGCGTGCAGCAGATGGGTCTGTTCCTGTGCAATGGCCTTATGGTCGATGCGCGGCTTGCGGGGTTTCTTTGGCGCAGGCAAATGTTCTACAGTGGGCACCACGTCGATCTTTGGTGCGGGCCTGGCCACCACAGTGGCCGCCGACGGTACCGCAAAAGTGCTCGCCACCGACCGCAAGACGGGCCGCATCGCTGGCCCTTTGGCATAAGGAACGTTCCTTCCTTGCATTACAACCCCCTTACGGCATCCTGCCGTGAACAATATCGCGCAAAACCGAGTCCGGGAAAACCCCTTTAATCATGCCCACATGGCCATTCGGAAGCCGGAACACGAGATCCGGCACGATGTCCACGCCCGTCTCAATGAGCATCGAGCGGTTGTACTGCAGCCCGGCCCGGGCTACAGCGTCAGGGTCTATGGCTCGGACGCCGCCCGTGCCGTTCTGCACAACGCCATCCATGTCTACGGCGAGGGCCGCAGGCGGATTCGCTGCCTCCAGGATGGCCGCCGATTTTCCCAGGCTCGAAGGCGTCAGGAATCCTACGGGGACGTAGCGCACTGTCAGTTTTCCTTCCTGGATAAACTGCTGTTCCAGCTTGTACGGTGCGGGGCAGTAAGAGCAATTTGGGTCGAAAAAGTCGTAGACCACGACGGGGCCATGGCCAACCTGGACATAGGCGGAATGATCAAGTTGCCGCCAGTATTGCACCCATGACGCCCCATGCGCGGCCA
>DAIAVG010000231.1 GCA_027445725.1 Acidithiobacillus sp. | reverse complement strand
TTCGCCATGTCCTCCGCCCTAGGATAAGTATATCGCTTCAGCCTCTGCAATGTCTTGGCCCGATAATCGTGGAGACTTCCGTGGGGTTGGAGCCTTTCTCGAACCGGCGGCTGGTGGCTTCGCGGCGGAGATCGTGGAAACGCAGGCCGGTGATACCAGTCCGGCGCAGGGCTCGTGCTCAGAATGGGGGATCGTCCCCGTCTATTTCTGTCTCCGATCCGCTCCACGGGGCACGAGACTTATCCATTACCTGTGGCGCTTGGGGAAGAGCGGCCTCTTGGGACCGGCCCCTTGGCAGCGGGCCTCTGCGCGAGCCGGGGTGGCGGATGTCCATATCCACGATCTGCGCCACACCGCGGCAACGCGTTTCACGCTGGAACTCAACGGGAACCTGCCCGTGCTTAAAATCATTACCGGTCATAAGACCTATTCGCAACTCAACCGGTATATCAACGTCAAGCCCGAGGACGTGTCGCGCTTGTTGCACGGTCGCCCGCTCACCGAGTCGGATGCTCCCGCCGGGCTCCCCCTTCCGTCACCACCGCAAGGGGGTCCAGCGGCAGCGCCCGTCCAGCCGCAGCAAGAGCGCTTGCCGGACAATGTCATTCCGCTGTTTCGGAAGGTCCCGTAGCACCCGTTGCGAGGTCCAGCGTAGGTGGCTGTGGGCACGTTGGGCTCCCGGTAGGGGATTCGCCACACCGCAGGCGGCACTGCAGATGCGGTGGCTATATTGGGCATGGAATTATCGACCTGCCCAGACCAAGCTGCGCCCACGCATGGCGCGTTCCCTACTCCAGATCCTGAAGGATGGACCTCCTGGTTGAAGTTGCTGCGCGCCAATCACGGGGCCATGAATACCCCGAATATCTGGCGGTGTATTCGGTGGCGATTGCGGGAATATCGCCCAGACGAGCCGTGGCCGCAATGCGTCATCGATGAGGTCGCCGAGCTTTGGGGGGAACTGGAGCGCATCCGGAACAACCGCTGGATGGCGCGGCAGAAACGACAGGAGACGGAACTCCGGCGCTCGAAGCGGACCGGACAAGTCGCCAAGGCGCTGCCCAAAATCCTGGGCCTTTGGCAATCACGGCTGCCCAAGCGACCCTATTGTACCGATGATTTTCAGACGGGCGTCTGGATACGACCGCAGGCGACCGCCGTGACGCACCGTGAGATCCAGCCCAACCCGCCTTGGGCTCGTCAATGCCTAGTCATCGATATCGATCATGACCTCCCCCTGCCGGAGACCGTTCCGCCGCCGAATGTGCTGGCCACCAATCCGGCCACTGGCCACCGCCATGCGATCTATCTCTGGAAGACCCCCATCCTGGTGGGACCAAACGCCAGCTTCAAGGCTAGAAAATACCTGGAAGATATCGCTATCGCCCTCAGAATAGCTTTGGGCGGAGATCCGAATTACCGGGGCACCCTCTGCCACAATCCGCTGCATCCTGACTGGATCACCGAAATCTTGTCTCCAAAACCATACCAGTTGAGGGATTTTCTGGGCGTACTCGAACGCATCAAGGCCGAATATTCCCTTCCGGTCCGGCACGGCCATCCGGAGGGTGCTTACGCCGCCTTGGGACGCAACTGCGCTACTTTTGAGGCGTGCCGACATCCTGCGTACGCGTTGGGTCCGCGCCCGGATCTGCAGGATCGTGTTCGGGCATTGGTAGAGGAATACAACCTCCAGAACAATACCCCGCCGTTGTCTACTCGCGAATGCCAGCAAATCGCCAAGTCCATCGCAAACTATGTGCTCAGCGGGCGCAGGCAGCTGCTCATTGGCAGAACCCATGGCTCTACTCTGCAGGCGAAACGCGGACGAGCCAGTGGCGCAGCTCGGCGCAACCAGACGCGAGACCAGCGTACTCAGGCCGTTGCTTTTTACCAAGAAGGTAAAACACAGAAAGAAATTGCTGACATTCTATCCATCCACCAGTCTACGGTCTGCCGCTGGCTACGTTTTGCCCAAATTATGCACGAACCTATTCAGGATAACAGCCGGTGCAACCGCGCCAGGCAACGGCCTCCGAAGCCTGCAGCAAGAAAAACTGCCGACGCGTATCTGACGAAGCAGGGCTGGCGGATTCAGGCGCTGGAGCGGATCTCCGGGAAAATGATCCTGCCTGGATACCGCAAGTCACGGTTGGGCGCGCAGGCACGCTCACAGAAATCGATCCAGCAGGTGGCCGGATTAAACCGGCCGATGTGGTTCCCACTGAAAACCCCATTAAAGTTGTCACCGTCCGGCAATATGACGCCACCGAAGGGCGGCGTAATAAAGGGTGAACGTCCTCTTCCCCCAGTGCTGGTCCGATGCCAGCATGGGGGCCTATCCCCACAAGAGGTTCATCCCATGAGTGAAGTTACGACTATTGGTATTGATCTGGCAAAGAACGTCTTTGAATTGCATGGAGGTAGATCAATGAGACAAGCCGGTCCTGCGCATGATCGTCTCGCGCGCCAAGTTGCTGCCCGCCTTGGCGAATCTTCCCCGCTGTCTGATAGGCATCGAGGCCTGTGGTGGTGCGCATCATTGGGCTCGAGAGATCGGCAAGTTGGGGCACGATGTCCGCATCATGGCACCGCAGTTGTGATCCCCTACCGCAAAAGCGGCAAGAATGACGCCAATGATGCCGAAGCCATCTGCGAGGCGGTATCTCGACCCAATATGCACTTTGTCGCGGTCAAGACGACGGAACAGCAATCGTCGTTACTGGTTCATCGTGTTCGGGAGTCGGTCAAAGAGGCCAGAACGGCCTCCATCAATCAGATCCGTGGACTGCTGATGGAATTCGGGATCGTTCTGCCACAAGGTAAGCGAACAGATTCTGCAGTTCTCCCAGAAAACGGCGGCGCAACTGCAGCAGCACCGTATCGAGATTGCCTGTCGTACGAACCTGTCTATTTGCATCCGGCCGAAAATGGCACCGGGCTCAAGGCTGGTCTCAGAACCTATTTTGCCTGGTACAACGCGGAAAGACGTGAATGAAATTCATCGATGGATTACCGGCCAATCAAACCCTGCCGGATGATCAACAGGACACCACCTAAGCTATGTTAGAATGCGCTCATACACCACAATTGACGATAGCACCAGGGCCAGCGGGTTTCCTTGAGGTGTCGGCGCGTTGTCCAGTGCTTTTGGCTCTGCTAGACTTAGGTCGTGGTTTGTCCTTGACTCTTCGGGGAGCTCGTTGGAACCACGGAAATCTGGCAAAATATTCTTTTTGAAAAAGGAGTTCTTGTTCATAAAAAACAGATATTTTGGGGTGGCCTGTCGGGATCG
>DAIAVG010000230.1 GCA_027445725.1 Acidithiobacillus sp. | reverse complement strand
ATTTTCAGGGAAACGGACAGATCGTTTCTTTGACTCTCTCGGAAACGAGAATATCTTCCTTGATTTTCACGGAAACAGGAAATATGCTTCCTTGATGCTCACAGAAACCCCACCATCATGACCATCTCTGACGACTCAAACCTTTTCATCTGCGCCCAAACCGCCGCACTGCTCACCGGTAAAACGGATCGAACCATTATCAACTGGCTGGAATCCGGCACGATCAAGGGCAAGACGGTTCATGCCGGGCACCTGCCACGCGGCCAAATCTGGAAAATAGACCTGTTCAGCATGGCTGAACACATCCCAACCGAACTGACTGAGGAATTCATGGAGAGCGTCAAGAATGCAGAAGCGGGGGACGCACAAGAAACGGCCAACGTGGCCACCTATTTCTACAAGCCGGATACCTATAAGATCGCCTTGAACTGGTTTGAACTGGCCGCCAAGAGGGGCAATGCGGATGCCATGAACTGGCTATGGGACAGCTATTTCCATGGGTACGGAGTAGAACCAGATTTTGCCGTAGCCATACAGTGGCTGGGGAAGGCAGCGAAACAGGGGTCCATGATGGCACAAGCGACCGTAGAAGGGTTGCGAAAAATAGAGACCGTGCTCAGAGAACAGCAAAAAGCCAATCACAACGCCATTCTTGAGGATATAAAGAGACTGGCGAATAGGAACAATACCCACCCACAGGAAATATAAAGAGGCATTCATTGATGGCATCTCCAATAGACATGAAAGAACTGGCGAACTCGTTAGGTATCACTGTTCAATCACTAGAACTGCGGATGCAGCGCTTAATCCCAAAGGTCGACGGCATGGACATGCCAAATGGTACTGGAGGAATAAACCAGATGGATATAGCCGAAGCAAAACTGCTGGGCTTGCTCGATTTGTCCGCCGAAGAGAGATGCGCACTCATGCACGAATTGGGCATGATACAAGCATGATGGCCGCCGGGCGGTGATCATCAACCGGCTCTCTGGCCCTTGGGTTTCGCCCTGGACGTGCCCATTCCTCGTGCAGGATAAAGCTCCCGAAACCGGACAGTTTCACATCTTCCCCGGCGGCCAGCGTGGAGCGGGTCGTGTCAAAAAATAGGTTGACCAGCGCCCAGTTCTCTTTGGCAGTCAGACCGATGGATTCCGACAGGGCGCTGGTGAATTCCTTTTTTGTGATGGAGACATATTGTTATCGCTCAGACCTTGCCAATGTGGGCTGTCCAAAGGCTGGTTGATATGCCACCATTACGTCATTCCCTTTGCCATAGACGAAGGGATATTGGGACTGTACGGATTGGCAATGACTTCCCGTGTCATGGGACGAACCACCAGATCCATATCTTCCATCGGTATGGCGCCTAGCAGCGCCTCGTCACCCATCACCATGGCACCCACGAAGCAGCGCCGATTGCCGAAACTGACTTCCACAGGCCCAACATATGGCACTTGGAGCCTGGAACCATCCGCCAGCGTCACCTCTCGCTTCTGCTGCTCCTGAAGATCCAGTTGGATCGCCATATGCTGCGGAATGCATAGGTGCAGTGCCTCCGCATCTGCCAGGGCATTGACTTCAAGCGGGGCGAGATCCCGCTTCACCGGGTTACCAAGCGTAATTGTCGGATGCGTTATGCCCATAATGACGTCACCCCATCCTCTTCGCCAGACCCTTAGCCCTCATAAGTATAGCGTTTCAGCATCTGCAACGCCTTGGACACAGTGACGCGACTATTATGCTGTGCCCTAAGGTTGGCAAAAGTAGTCAACACGGTTCTTCAGACCAAAACCGTCATACTGGCGTGACTTTTGAACATATCCACCTGCAGTACCGACAGGCCGGGACCAGTCAGACAAATGCACCATGACACCTGCGGATATACAACGACTTGGCTGTTGGGGGCTGAGACCCGCGGGTAGAGGAATAATGGGTGAGCGTTCCAAGGCCATTACAATGTCTCCACCACCACCGCCGTCCCATAGGCCGTCACTTCATTCATCGCCTGCCCCTGCCCGGCATCAAACTCGCCGGAATCAAAGCGCATGGCCAGAACGGCATTGGCACCCAGGGATTGGGCATGGTCGGCCAGTTGCGCCAGGGCTTCATCCCGCGTCTGGGCGATCATCTTCAGGTACCCTGACTGCTTCCCGCCAAATACCGCCCGAATGCCACCCATGAAATTACCAACAATGTTCCGGGATCGCACCGAAGTCCCGTAGACAGGTCCAAGTACACGCACCACACGCATGCCTGGGCAGTCATTGGTGGTGAGTATTAACACATTATTTTCCGCCAAACTCGTTCTCATCGTTCATGATACGCCCTGCACCACCCCTCCCTTTGGAAAGTTTGGCAAAGCGTTCCCGTTTCGCGGCGCAGGTCACACAGCGCACGGCCTGCACAGCCAGTATCCGTTCCGGGGGAATCTTCTCGGCGCAATCCAGACAATAACGAACCCCATCCGCGTCTTCATCAGGCGCCTCTTGAGGCACCGATGCAGCGCGTTGACGCGCCAATGCCTCCAGCAAATGCTCTTCTGTATTCTTCGCGCCAACGTCGGCCTCATCGGCCAGGCGCTCACCCTCGACCATAGTAAGCGCTTATTGATCGAAGGATCGGGTGAACGATATCAACAGAATCATCCATTCCTGGGACGTCGACCACGACGTGCCTTGCCATGTTCTTCCAGCAGCTTCTCACCACGATCCAGCAGACGTTCCATGTCTTCGGCGATGGCCAGTTCAACGGCGGCGATCACATGCCTCATATCCCATTCGGGTACCAGTGCCTGCAAGGCGCGCGCAAAACGCTTTTCCTGTTCAATCCGTTCTTTTTTGCTTGACGGGGCCTGCAGCAACCGACGCTTTTGTTCTTCAATTTTCGCAATGGCCGCTTTCTGGCGTTCCATGATTTCCAACTGCTTCTTTTCGAGATCCGCCAGAAGCTGCTCGGCGCTACGACGAATACGGACTTTCTTCTCTACCATGCCGATTCCCTTTAGTGGTTGACCTTGTCTGCAAACTCTTTGCCCACCTTGATCTTGATACTTTTCTTGGCGGGAACGTCGATTTCCTGACCCGTGGCGGGATTGCGTGCCTTTCTTGCGGGCCTGTCTACGACCTCAATGGTGAGAAATCCGGGCAGAACAATTTTCCCGGCCGCAGTCAATTCTGTTTCCAGGGTGTGGCGAAACACCTGAAACAATTTTTCCGCGTCCACTTTGGACATTTCACCGTGGCGGGCCAGCGCCGCAACGTAAGCGGTAACTGAGCGGCGTATCTTGTGGTTTACGGGGAGATGTTATA
>DAIAVG010000229.1 GCA_027445725.1 Acidithiobacillus sp. | reverse complement strand
GAGAAAGAACCGCAGCCTTGACCTGTTCGATGACCGCTGGTTCGAGGCGAAAAATGCCTCTTCCCCCGGAGAGGGATTCATAACCATTGGCAGAGTGTCTGCTCAGCGCATTGAACCAGTCCTGAGGACTGGTTCCGCTGGGACACTCGCCGATTTCCCGCACACTGCCATCGTTGGCAAAACGTGCATGAATGATAACGAGCGACTGTTCCATCACATTCTCCTTATAAGCCCGAGGAAAATCCCAAAAGCTCGATGACAACATCCTCTTCGCCGATCATGGCCTGACAGGCCAGACGGGATTTGCTGCCGACGCCAACGATGGTATCCAGGCGCTCATTTTCCAGACGCTGGATTTTAGACACGCTCTTTCGCCCTTCCTGGACGAAAATATGGCAACTATCGCATTCGCCCTTGCTTTCGCACTTCAGAACCATAGGCTCACCGGCGGCGATCACCGCGGCGGCGAGACTGGCTCCCACGGGCATCTCGACGGTTTTACCACTGGGTTTGATGGTGATAATGGGCATTCAATCTTCTCCTCTATTAAAATGAACATAAAAACAACACACTAATAAATGGCGGCACCGGCACCCACATTGACGGATGCATCCTTCAAAGTTTCGATGATAAAGACGATTTCCTCTTCTCCCAGACGTGGGTGAAAAGGCAGGATCAGGGTGCGGTCGGACACCCGCACGGCGGTCGGACAGTGACCGCCGCCGCGCTCGCGATAATAGGATTGTGTATGCATGGGCAGGCAGTAAGAGGCCGCCTCGATACCTTGGGCGCGGAGATCGGTGACGATGGCATCCCGACTGCTGCGGCTGAACCGAGTACCGAGGTGTACTTCGTACACAAACCAGTGTACCGCGGTGGCATCCGGCCCGTGGTAGGGATCCTTGATCCCTTCAAAGGACTTCATGTGCTCGAAGTAAAGCGCTTCCACCTGCTGTCGGCGTTGCAGAATACCGTCCAGACGGGCGAGCTGGACCAGCCCTATGGCGGCCTGAATATCGCTCATTTCTGCCTGCAAGGGTGGACGGGTAGGCGCCACCACCGAGCCCCGCTCACTGATGCCCCGCGCGCGATATTGGCGCAAACGGCTGACGGTTTCGGTATCGTCCGTGACGATCATGGCACCTTCGCCACAGACCAGGGCAGAGGGCTGGGCAAAGGCAAAAATAGCGCTGTCCCCGAAGCTGCCGACCAGTTTGTCCTGATAACGGGAGCCGATGGCCTCCGTCGAATCTTCCAGCAGAATCAGGCCGTTTTCGTTGGCCATCCTGCGCAGCTCCTGCCAGAAGGCGGGATGCCCCTTGGTATTGCCGGCGAGAATCGCCCGGGTTTTCTCCGTGATCAGGGTCTCAGTCCCTTTGGGGGAGATCGTGCCGGAGTAGTAGTCGATGTCCGCGAACACCGGCTGAACCCCGTACCACGCCAGGGCATGCCCGATCTGCCACCAACTGTAGGGCGAGAGGATGACTTCATCGCCCGCCCTGAGTTCGTAGGCACGCAAACAGAGCATCAGGGCCAGAGTCGGGCTGGCGACGGCGACGGCGTAGCGCCGCCCATGATAGGCAGCAAACGCCGCTTCGAAGGCCTCCACTTGTTCCCCGGCGCTGATGCGGGTGGAACGCAATACCGCCTCTACGGCCTCCAGTTCGCCGGTGCTGATGTCCGGGTCCGAGAGGGGGATTTCGAGCGTAGTCATGTCGTACTCCGGTGCATGGCGAGCAGCAGCCCCGTTGCCGCCAGGAAATCGGACGTGACCTTCCAGCAGTGGTCGCGAGTATCGAGCAGATGCAGGTCAAAATATTCGCCGGCACGGAAAGGCTCGTCGCTGACATCGCCGGCGGGACATTGGGTAATGGGCAACCCGGGGAAGCGGGTACGCAAAACAGGCAGGATGCCTTCACCGGACCGGCAGGCATTCCGGCCCAGATCAAAAAGCACCGCAAGATCTTCGTCAGTGAGTTCCATCCTCTCAGCCCTCCAGGCGACGCGCTTCTACGGTAATAGGCAGGAGGGTATCACCGGGCATCTCCGGTAGTTCCAGGCGCCAGCCGTTAGCCAGCGTCACCGTTCCGCCCCACAGCTCCGGCTTCTGACACTCGGTAATGGGTTCTTCAAGGTCCTTCTTGGGCACATACGCCGTCAGCTCACCAGCGGCATTTTTACGAATCATCACCTTCATGGGGTATTCCTTATTTTAGTGTGCACAAGAAATCGGGGCGTCGGCCGTCATCGGCGGCATGTCCATCATGCCCAGCAGGATGCCTGGTAATACGCGGAGCAGCCGCTCCACATCCTCCGACCGGTTCATGCGTCCAAAGGAGAAACGCAGTGAGGACAGCACTGCCGTTTTAGAAAAGCCCATAGCCGTGAGCACATGGGAAGGTTCCTGCCCGCCAGCAGCACAGGCCGCACCGGCCGCAGCCGTAATGCCCTCCTGTTCCAGGCGATAGAGCAATTCTTCACCGTCGAGAGCGATAAACCCAACATTGCTGGTATTGGGTAAACGCTCGGCTTCCTGTCCGTGGATGCGCGCACACGGCATGAAAGCCAACAAACCTTGTTCAAAATAATCGCGCAATTCCCGCAAGTAACGCGCCTCGTGTTCGATATTGGTGAGCAGACGGGCAGCGGCCGCAAAACCGGCGATGGCGGGAACATTCTCGGTGCCGCCCCGCCGTCCCCGTTCCTGATGACCATGAAACAAGGGTGGTAAGGCAATGCCTTTGCGGACGAACAATGCCCCCACGCCTTTGGGGCCATGAATCTTGTGCGCCGAGCAGGATAAAAAATCCACGCCGGAAGCGGCGGCATTCACAGACAGCTTGCCGAGCGCCTGGGTCGCATCCGTATGGAAAAAAGCCCCTGCGTCATGCGCAATGGCCGCCGCTTCAACAACGGGAAAGAGCACACCCGTTTCATTGTTTGCCCACATGAGGGAAACCAGGGCGGTATCCGGACGCAAGGCAGCGCGCAGGTCTTCCAGGTCCAGCCTTCCCTCTTCATCCACTGGCAGGTAACTCACCTCTATCCCGAGGCGTTCCAGATGCTGACACATGAGCAATACCGAAGGATGTTCCACCTGGCTGGTTATGAGGTGGCGTTTACCTTTAGTCAGGGAGAGCGCGCCCAGTATCGCCGTATGATTACTCTCCGTCGCGCCACTGGTAAAAATCAGTTCCGCAGGTGAGGAGCCCAACAACTTGGCCACCGCGACCCGCGCCTCACCCAACGCTTTCTTGACACTTACACCCGCTGCGGAGGCGCTGGAAGGATTGGCATATTCCGTGGATAAATAGGG
>DAIAVG010000228.1 GCA_027445725.1 Acidithiobacillus sp. | reverse complement strand
ATGACCCTCCATGACCGCTCGCCCCTGCTCGTCTCGCGCAAACACCAGCCGACCGTTGATCCGCCCGCCCTCTTCCGCCGCCCATTCTCTCAGCCGTGTCAGGGGCGCCAAGTCAAGCTTGCCGACGACCATAAGACATTGATCCGCAGCCCGTTCCGGGTCGATGGATCTTGGCAGGAAACCCGATTCCATGCGCCATAATATAGAGGGGGCCGGGGGCTGTCAAAATGGCCCCCAGAGCCCGGCCGTCATCAATGCAAGGCCATGGGGCCCGGAATGCGGGGTGGCATGGAGAGTTGCCGTGCCCGAGCGCATCCGCGCCCCCTGTCGGGCGCCTGCCCGCCGCCATACGGGCTACAGGAATCGTTGCTCGGAATCACGGCCTAAGCCAGCCGGCGTGGGCACGCGAGCGCCGCTGCCGGTCGCGGTAGCCATGGGATAGGACGCCATCGCCCCGCCCCGGCCGGTCCTGGCAGTCGCGACCGGCCACCACCGTAACCCCGGGGTTCTTGGGCGAAGGGCCGGTGTCGTGTCGCTACGAAATCCGCATCACCCGGGCCGAACGATGCCGTGCCGCCTGACACGGACACTGCCGATACCAACGACCTATTGGAACCTCGTGCCGGGGGTCCAAGGCGATCCCGCCGGGTGCCGGTTCCGATGATGGCCTGGGGCATCCTGGGGGCCAGCGCCCCCGGCTCCTGCCCGCGGGGTGTGGTTCCGTTTGCGCCCTGCGGCCGCTTGGGAGGGGTTTGCGCATATTGGTCGGCGAGGGCTGCCCTCTGGTGAATAGTGGCGGCCAAAGCTTTACAATACGCCGCCGCCTTGTCGTGCATGGGTTCGGGCGCAATTAGCAATTAACCGATGCTGGAATTCTATCCAGATATGCCTATAGTTATACGTCATGAGCAAGACATACGCGATAGGTGAGTTCGCAAAACGCATTGGTAGATCAGTACAGACTGTTCGCCGATGGGAGCGCGAGGGCAAGTTGATGGCTAAACGGCATCCGTCCGGTCATCGGTATTTCGACGAATCGGATGTGCGTGCGATGCTGGGCGGCGCGCCGGAGAGACGGTTGACCGTCGTCTATTGCCGTGTCTCCAACGCCGGACAAAAAGACGATCTGGAATCACAGGTCAAGGCGCTGGAGGCGTACTGTCTGGCGGGGGCCATTCCCGTGGACGAATGGATCAAGGAGGTCGGCAGCGGAATGCACTTCAAGCGCAAGCGATTCCTCGACCTGCTCGACCGTATCTCGCGCGGCGAAATCGCCAGGGTGCTGATCGCGCACAAGGATCGGCTGGTGCGTTTCGGCTTCGATTTGATCGAACATCTGGCGCTCGAACAAGGTTGCGAAATTGTTGTCGTCAACCAGGAATCGTTGTCGCCGGAACAGGAAATGGTTGAGGATTTGCTGGCGATCGTGCATACCTTCCGTTGCCGGATGTATGGGATGCGCAAGTACAAGAAGCAAATCAAGGATGATTACCCGGGCAGCAAGGAACCCGAGGGACTGTTGTCGTGACCGTAAGCCGTATCCGGGCCGCGCAGGCGTCGTCCCAGAGTGATCGGCGCCGCATACGCACGGCGACGGCGTCGATGCGGGCTCATGTCTAGCGTCCTTATGGCGGTCTGGGGTGGATGGGCAAGAGCGTCGCCGATATTCGCAAGGACATCATGGCCGCCGGCTGGCATGGCCCACTATCCCGGCGGATTTCAACGCGGCGCGGAATGTGCTGGACAGAATGTACGGCCCGGGCATGGGGCGGTGGACGCCGCATACCGAAGTCCGACGAATTCTGTGAGTCCGTTCCTCCGGCGCAGCTGCGCGTCAAAGAGCATGAGTTGCAGGTGCTGTCGGCCGATCAACCGTGTGCGGATAAATCCTCTGTACAGTTTTGTGGGAACAGTGTCACGGACGGTCGGGCAACAGAATTTTTTGCGGCAAAGATGCAGGCCTAGAATAAAGAAATGACCCATGGGTCGAACACTCATGGGTCACTTGGCATTGCTCCCGCCCCGCCTAAAGGGAAATCAGAAAGCTAAGACATAGTATAGGTGTCTCCTTCTCAACGCAAGCCCTGCCAGTACGTCGCCACCTGGCAGGATCAGTGGGTGGCTCAGATCAGCATGTCTGCAGCCGCATTAAAATGCGGTGTACGCGATCGCTGGATCGGTTGGGTGTGTACCGAGCCGCCAACTGGATGGAGCTGGGATTGACTCAAGGCTATCGACGCACCCACCAAGGCTACAGCGATACTGCCGATGCCCCCAAACGGGTTTTCATTCGCCCCTTATACCACGACACCCGTGCCCGTCTGACACACCCGGACTACCAACAACTGCAACTGTCTGGAGATCCCAAGATCATGCTGAATGCCGAGCAAATGCGCTCGTTACCCCTGTGTTTTTCGGACATTAAAGACCCGCGTCGCCCTCAGGGGAGACGCCATCGCCTGCCAGTGGTGCTGGGCATTGCGGCGGGCGCTACCTTATGTGGCATGTCTGGGTATAAGGGCATGGCGAACTGGGCCGGTGGACTCGGGCAGCAAGCCCGTGAACGTTTTGGCTGCCGACGTGAGAACAAACGTTACGTCGTTCCCAGCGAATTTGTGATTCGTGATTGCCTGGTGCGGGTCGAACCGGGGACGCTGGACCGGGCGCTCAATCTCTGGAATCAGGCCTGGGGGCTACAAGACAGCGCATTGGCCATTGATGGCAAGACCATGAAAAATGCACTCGATGAAACCGGCTGCCAAACCCACATTCTGAGCGTGGTGGGTCATGAATCGAAAGCCTGCCATGCCCAAAAAAGTCGGCACCTTACCCGTAGCCAACAGTGACGCCGTAAAACGTACCAACGAAATCGGGATGGTGATCCCCGTGCTGGAAAGCTGCGAGATCACCGGCAGGGATGTGACCGCTGATGCCCTGCTGACGCAACGGGCTCTGGCCACCTATCTGGTGGAACATCAGGCGCATTACCATTTCACCGTAAAGGGCAACCCATCGACCCTTGAGCACGATATCGCGGTGCAATTCGAAAATTGTGGCACTCCCGACTTCGTTGAGATCACCCCCGCAGACCATGGTCGTATCGAAACTCGCCGGATCTGGTGCAGCACAGCGGTCAATGCCTACCTCGGTTTTCCCCACGTCGGCCAGGCTTTCCGAATAGAACGCGAATGTGTCGACAAGAAAACCGGCAAGTGCTCACTGGAGGTCGCTCTGGGGATCACCAGTCGTACTCCGCACGAGGCGTCACCGCAACGCGTACTGGAGGTTAATCGCGGACACTGGGCCATTGAGAGCGTG
>DAIAVG010000227.1 GCA_027445725.1 Acidithiobacillus sp. | reverse complement strand
CGCGACAAGCGAAACTGCCGGGCTATCTCGCTGATGGACTTCTTCTTAACGTGGTACAGCAGGCGAATCTTGGCAATCGTTTCCATGCAAAGCACTCCAGGTACCTCCCGGGCCAAATCCCGAGAGGGTAGCAGGTGTTCAGTTTTCGACGCTGATTCCTACCTGCACCTGTTCACTTTTGCACGCTGATTAACACTCTACGGGGTCGATGCGGAATGGACCCTCAGCATCGCTTTGCGCATGGTGAACATGGAACAGGCACGGGGTTTCGTCAAGGCGTTCCGGCGCTTCTATCTAAACACCCGCAAGGGCCTCCGCTCCGTCGTCGGAGAAACCATATCCGGACAACAATCCGATAACGTCAACGTGGACGCAGAAGTCAAGGCAGACGAAGCCAATGACGCCCTGCGATCCTTCGCGGGTAGTTCCCCGGTCGCCGCCTACACCAATCTCACGCTCGTCGTAAAGGCGGATACCACGGATGCGCTGGAACGCGACACCAAGCGGTGCAATGAGGCGCTGAGCGAGCACTTCCAACTGATACGGGAACGCAGTCACCTGTTTTCCGCATGGGCCGGGACCATCCCCGGTCAATGGGCACTTCCGGTCCGTTGGGTCTTTCTGACGGGTGGCGCCATTGCCGACCTGTTGCCCATTCGCGGCATCTATGAGGGGAACCCGGTAAACCCCTACTATGAGAAGCAATATCGCCGGAACATGCCTGCCATCACGGCCATGAACACCGCGCAGAAAACGCCTTTTTACTTCAACTTTCATGCGGGGGATCTGGGGCACACCCTCATTGTTGGACCATCGCGCTCTGGCAAGTCGGCAATGGTGAACTTTTTGATATCCCAATGGATGAAATACCAGAACGCCAGAATTTTCGTCTTCGACAAAGATCACAGCAACTGGATTACCACCCTCATGCTGAACGGTGATTATCTGGGTCTGGCGGAACCCGGCGGGCTGTCCATGAATCCGGTCAAGACGCTCAAAACCGAACAGGACTGGGCTTGGTTCACCCAATGGGCCGACTACATCCTGTCGGTGCGCGATGGGCCGTTGACCACCGATGAAGGCACGGAACTGGCGAATGCCGTCCAACGCTTGAAAGCTATTCCGGAGGATCTGCGCGACCTGCCCATACTCGGGGACCACTTCTTCGGTCCACTGGCGGCAAAATTGCGCGGCAGATTGGCGCCATGGATTGGCAACGGCATGTGGTCGGCGTTTTTCTCCGGGCAAAAAGACGGTATTCGCTTCTCCAGATACACGACCATTTCCATGGACGATATTCTGGCTTACCCGGAACCTGCGCGCGCCTTTCTGAACTACCTTTTTTATCGCATTGAACACTCCCTGGATGGGGAACCGACCATGATTTACATCGAGGAAGCATGGTTCGCGTTTGAAGACCCGATATTCTCGCAACGACTCAAGGAGTGGCTGAAACGTCTGGCGAAGCTCAACGTGATCGTGGTCATGGCCACGCAATCCGTTTTCGAGGTCGAGGGCACCAAGGCGTTCGCGTCCATTATCGACAACGTACCCACGCTCCTCATGCTGCCGCATCGCCGTGCCACCGCATTCACACAGCTCTATCGAGATAACTTCCAGTTTTCACCGGAACAGGTTCAAAAGCTCACTGAATTAACCCAAAAAAGCGACTATTACGTCGTGCAGAATGGTGACCCAAAGGTGCTAAAGTGTCGTTTCAGACCGGACGTTCTAGCCTATCTCCGGTCGGATTCTGCGGCCAGGGAATTGTTTAAGCACTGGCGTTCAAGTGGCAGATCGGACTGGAGGGAGCAATATGCACAAGAAGCACAGCAACTGGATTAAGGATTTGCGACCGGCGCTGTATCTCCGCCGTATTGCCGTTTTCGCGATGTTTGGGATCATTGTGATCCCCGCAGCACATGCCGGTACACTCACGGGTGGCGCCACTTTTCCTGAGCAAATCGTTCAGGAATTCACCGCGTTGCAACAGTACAGCAGGGAGGTTACATCCGCGCTGGCAAACGTCTCCACCGAGATGAACACCCTCAACTCCTATCAAACGCAACTGCAAAACCTGATGAGCATGCCGCAGGAAAGCTTGTCGCAAATTACAATGCCCTTCCAGCAGGCTCTCTACGACTATAACCAGGCGCAAAGCTTGCGGTACGAGTATCAGAACCTGTACGGGAACCTCAGCAACATCGGGAACGTCATGCAGCAGCAGCAGTTGAACATGGTCAATTCGGCGCTCAGTCCGCAGGATTATGCCAATGCGGTGTTCCAGTCGCAGACCCAGGAGGCCCAAGCCAACCAGGCCGCGATACAGTCCGCCGCAAACTCGATGCAGGCGGTGAATGCCGAGATCCCAGCCATACAGGCTCAACAGGCAAAAATTCCCGCCCTGAGCGGTAATGTCGCCGGGTTCCAGCAACTCTCCTCGCAACTCTCGACGATCGAGCACCAAAACCAGTTGCTGCTGACGGCCATCGATCAGGCCCAGTTGCAGAAAAACATGCGCCAGAGACAAAGCGCGAACATTACGCAAGCCATGAATCAACAGGCCAATCAAAATTATGCCAGAAGCCAGACGGCCATTTCCAGCATGAACAGCGCCATAAACAACGCCATCTCCGGCGAATCACAAACCAACCAGGCACTTACGAGCTACGGCCAGTGCATGCTACATGGAGGCACAATCCTAACATGCAAACAGTAACCTTTCCCGCAGCACTCATCGCCTCTGAGCAAAACACCAAGGGCACCTTGGATTTTTTGCATGGTGTCAATTCCTCCCCATCTGCCATGCGGCAGCGGCGCAACCTGCTTGCTCGGTGGATAGTGCTTTTGATGACGCTGATTCTCTTGATAATGGGTGCCGAACCGGCCTTCGCCAGCACAACATCAGCGAATGTAACCCCAAATGCTTCGTCAATCCAAAACGGAATCCCGACTTCCTATAGCATACCCAATACAAGCAATCTATTATCTGTGGTGGGCAGCGTCAACGTCGCAGCCATCCAGATGGCGAATCGGTTTATACCCTACGCGAAAGGCATCACCGTTCTATTAGGCGCCATAGGTATAGTATGGACAGGGATCATCGTCATACTATCTTCTGCGGACATCTGGGGTAACGTGTTAAGGCCCATGTTCATTACGGCGATCACCACCGGGTTCGCGCTACTCATTCTGTTTGACTATTCAATATTTGCTCCCATGATCGTGGATGGGTTTATTGACGCCGGACAGATACTGGTAGGCATACCAGCCGGTCAAAACCACTCCGAACTAGGCAGCATGCTGGGCATGAGCAGCGTTA
>DAIAVG010000226.1 GCA_027445725.1 Acidithiobacillus sp. | reverse complement strand
AACGCGCAAAGGGTCTTCCCCAAAAGTGTCGGTCGCCACTACGCGGAGCCGCCGGGCATGAATGTCCGCTACTCCCCCAACATGGTCCAGGAGGCGCTGAGCCTGCCAGTCCCAGGCCAGGGCGTTGACCGAAAAATCCCGCCGCTGGGCGGCGATGGCCCAGGGCAGGTGCGGGTTGATCTGCCCGCCCCGTGCTTGTGGCAGGGAAATCTCTGCGCCGGTCACCACCCAGACTGCACAGCGACCACCTACCCGATGGGCGCCGAAAGGCTCCAGACATTCGGCCAAACGGGTCTCGCCCAATCCGTGTATTTCCAGATCCCAATCGTGGGCGACCACACCGAGCAGGGCATCCCGCGGTGTACCTCCTACCACCAAGACCCGCGCCCCCGTCCGCTGCAGGGCCGTTAGAATGGGAGTCAGCGCAGCGGGCGGCGTAAGCAGCATGGGAGATCAGCCTTTGCCATGGCCCATTTGCGCCAGCAGTTCGGCGTAGTGTTCGGCGACGACGCGCCGTTTCACCTTGAGGGTGGGGGTTAATTCGCCATTGGCCTCACTCAGTGCCTCTGGCAGCAAGGCGAAACGCCTTACCTGTTCGTGGGAGGGCAGATCGGCGAGGGCGGTCGAGATGGCCGCCTGGATGGCTTTGCGGGTTGCGGCATCGTCAGCGTGGGTGCCGACACGTTCTTTGAGGAGTTCCTGATTGGGAAAAATAAGGGCCATGAGATAGGGCATGCGATCGCCGAAGACGACGGCCTGGTCGATCAGCGCTTGCGCCATCAGTCGCAACTCAATTTTCTGCGGCGGGATGTTCTCACCGGCGGAATTCACGATCAGGTCTTTCTTGCGGTCGCTGATATGCAGATAACCGTCCGGGTCCAGGCTGCCCACGTCGCCGGTGTGCAACCAGCCATCTACCAGCGTCTCGCGCGTGGCACTCTCGTTGTTCCAGTAGCCCAGCATGACGGATGGGCCGCGCACCAGGATTTCGCCATCAGCAGCGATACGTCCTTCCAGATTGGGCAGGAACTGCCCCACGGTTCCTGGGCGAATGGCTTCCAGTGGATTGGCGGCGATCACCGGGCTCGCCTCGGTCATGCCGTAGCCCTCAATGACAGGTAGCCCCAACTCAATAAAAAACCGGGCAATTTCAGCATCCAGTGGAGCGCCTCCAGAGACGAAGAAACGCAAGCGCCCACCCAGTTTCTTGCGAAGATTGCTGACCAGCAGGCGGCGGGTGATGGAGCGCTGCCAGCGTGCCGCCGGGCGGCCCCCTTGATCAATCCCCGCCCCTCGACGCAGAAAACGACCGAGCAGACCCGGTCGATCTTCGATGCCCCGTCGTACCCGGCTATAGAGCAGTTGGAAGACCCGCGGCACGGCGATCATAATGTCCGGATGAGAGGCCTCCATATCGCGGAGGACGGTGTCCGGGCGCTCCGCGTAGGCGACCTCCAGCCCCAGCAGGTAGGCGCCGAAGTGCCCCGTGCCCCGTTCAAAAACATGGGAGAGGGGTAGAATGGAGAGCAGGCGTTGTCCGGCATGCAGTGGCACCAACGGAACGAACCCTTCGATATTACTCAGGATGTTGCCGTGACTGAGCATGACACCCTTGGGCCAGCCCGTCGTCCCGGAGGTGTACACGATGGTTGCGGTTTGCTGACGCTGCAATGCCGCCAGATGTTCTTCCAACCTGGTATCGGGTATGGCCGCGCCGTCGCTCTCCAGCGCCGCCCAGTGGCGCAGTCCGACGTTCTGCGCGGCGGCCGCATCGCGCAGCAGGATACGATCACCGGGCACGCCCCAGCCCTCGCCCCCCATGCGATGCCACTCACCAGCGCCTTCCAACAGCATCAGTCCGGCGCCGCTGTCGCCCAGCACATAGTGAATCTCGCGCGGGCTGAACGTCGGGTAGAGGGGAACGGTAATGGCGCCAACGCTGAGGATGGCAAAATCCATGATCGCCCAATCCAGGGAGTTGGGTGCCATCAGAATGACCCGCTCGCCCCGGCGTACACCCAAATGCAGAAGTCCCCGCGCCCTTGCCCTTACATGCCCTGCGAAGGCCGCTGCGGTCATCGGCTGAAAAACGTTGCCCTGCCGTTGCAGGGCAATGGTTCCGCCGGGATCGCGGGCGCAGCGTGCAAAGAGGCCCTCCGGCAGACTCTGGAAGCGGGCGAGGTCGACAACCATGTCAGCGCATGGCCTTCTCGGCGGGCGTCAGACTGCGTTTGAAACTCTCCATGTTGAAGAGGCGATCCATATACTCCTGGGTCGCGCGGGCTGCCGCAGGCAGGCCGATTTCCAGAACCGGCAGGCGCCACAGCAGCGGAGCGATGGCGCAGTCGAGCACCGAGAGTTCGTCGCCGAAGAGGTAGCGCTGCTGGCCGAAGATGCCGCTCAGTCCGGCAAGGGTGCTGCGGATCTGCTCTTTAGCCGTTTTGACCTGCTCGGCACTGTAGCCCGGCTGGAAGAGCGGTGCGAACCAGTCGCGGTCGAAACGTAAGAGACCCAGGCGCACCTTGGCGCGGGAGATGGGGTCCACCGGAATCAACGGGGGGTGCGGAAAACGCTCATCCAGATACTCCATAATGAGGACGGATTCATGGATGGCCAGATCACGATCTACCAGGGTAGGCACCTGATTGTAGGGGTTGAGTTCCGCGAGATCTTCTGGCTTATTGGCGAGATCAACGTCGATGGTCTGGTACTCCATGGCCTTTTCCTCCAGAACGAAGCGGACGCGGTGCGCAAAAACACAATCGTTGCCGGAGTAAAGGGTCATCAGAGTTTTTTTGCTGCTGGGGGTCGCCATGATATACGTCCTTGTATTGGAGAAGCTTGTTTTGGTGCGACCGCGGTAGTGCGGTCGCCCGATCCGTTGGATTATACATAACCAGATGCGCCTTGGGGCGATGCGCCGCGCCTACCTGCTAAAAAAGGCGGTCAACGCATGTGTTAATAAATGTCAACGGAATATTGTCAAGGGTGGCGGGTCGCTGTAAACTGCCTGACCAGTCGGTTAGTTGTATAGAGACAACAAAAGTTGTAAAGTAGGCCACACGCATTATAGCGGGAGGGCGATCCCTGAGGTCGCGAAAGGGAACATGATCCGTCAGCGCACACTCAAAAATATGATCTGGGGCACCGGTATCGGCTTGCACAGTGGCAAGAAGGTGTATATCGGCCTGCGTCCGGCGCCGGTAAACACCGGGATCGTTTTCCACCGCAGCGATATCGAGGGTGGCGCCTGGATCAAGGCCGACCCTCTGCACGTGGTGGATACCCGCCTGTCTACCAATATCGGCGATGGTCAGATACGGGTC
>DAIAVG010000225.1 GCA_027445725.1 Acidithiobacillus sp. | reverse complement strand
TTTACGATCTCGACTATGTATGGTTACGCCCAGAAGATGACGGCACACTGACTATTGGGGTCACGGATCCCGCCCAAACCATGTCGGGGCGTTTACAAAAGGCCAGAATTAAAAAAACCGGCACCCATCTGGATGCCGGACGGCATGTGGCCACACTGGAAAGTGGTAAATGGGCGGGCGGCGTACCAGTGCCATTTGCCGGTGAGGTCATAGCACGGAATGAAGCGCTGCTGGAGGACCCACACCTGATTAACGTCGATCCCTATAAAGACGCCTGGATCGCCCGAGTGAAGCCCGATGATCCACAACACGCGCTGGACAACGTCAAAACTGGACCCGACGCTATTGAAGCGCTGGAAGCCTGGATCAAGCGTTACGGTGTGCAGTGTATGCGCTGCTCTGACTGATCTCTGTGGGAATGGCCATAATACATGCGTCATGACGGCACTCCTTTGTCAGGCCCGCGACGCCGCCAATGGTCATGGACGCTGAAGGTCAGGTGCAGCAACCACAAAACCAGCAAGATAACGGCTAACACGCGGTGCCATGGAAGGCACCCACCATGTCTCTGCCACAGCAGAATACCGATAACCACCGTGATGCTGGCGAAAATCAGGAAAAGGCCTTGCACTGGAGCGTCGAGCCCCTCCCGAAATGAGGCCGAAAAGCCTATCTCTCCACGGATCTGTCGTCCCAATTGATGCCGAGTTTCTGTCGAGAATAAAAACATACGCGCCATGACCTTGTGTCCCTGCGGAGTCGCAAGCAACCAACCCCACTCCCCCATGATGAGGACGCCAGCCGCCAAACCATCCGCCACATGAAAAGAAAATATCCAGTGCATCCCCGCACTCAGCAAAAAGCCCGATAGTATCTGCATGGTTACCGTCAGCACGACACCCAGGAGGATGAATAATGCCCAGCGAGGGCGGCGAATCGTGGTCATACGATTATTTTGTCCCCCGTCGCGCCATCGCCGCACCCATCTGCGCGCGTTTGCCATTGTCCAGCAATCCCTCGGCGGCGGGGGAATATCTCTCCATTTTCTAATGCCACATGGGCTCGATTCATACCCACAAAGGGTTCCAGAGATAGCATCACGACTTTACCATCCTCTTCAACGGCTGCAGAGTCATAGTAATTTTGACTGCTATACTCAATAATTCCTTAACCCAGGTCAAGAAATCCCAACCACTATACTGGGTTAATTTATTTTCCCTATTGCTGCTCCGCCTGCAAAAAGAAGGCAGCCTGATGAGTAATGACTAAAATGACTTCAGACCGCTCTCAGCACATTGAAATCACGACTTGGCGCGTATATGCGCGCCCCCTGCCCATAGGCTACCACGTACTGGCTGAGCGCCTCTGGCCTCGTGGCGTGCGCAAGGCCGACCTCTCGCTGGACGCCTGGCCCAAAGACCTCACCCCCAGCACCGCCCTGCGCCAGTGGTTCGCCCACGATCCTGAGCGCTGGGACGAATTCCACAGCCGCTATCTGGCGGAACTGGCCACGCAAAAAGAAGCCGCTCTGACGCTGCTGGCCGAAGCCGCCGGGGCACCTATTATCCTGCTTTATGCTGCCCACGACCAAGAGCACAACGGTGCGTTGGTGCTCCGCGATTTTCTGCAGACACTGACGGCACCAACCCCCGACGCGCCCTGAATGGTGGCAGGGCATCAAGGCACATCGCCTCAATGCCCTTCGGCCCAGCGCTGCAGAGCGAGCGGGTCAGGGATGGTAATGATCCGGCGCTCCACTTCTATGAGTCCGGCCTTGCGTATGCGGGTCAGCACCACCCGGGACGTGGGATCTCCAGCACCGTGGTCGCAGCATCGGCCTGCGCCGTCACCGGATAGCGGCCGCCGAGAAAGGCCACCGCCTCGGCAAACTGCACCCCGACATCATCATCGCCAAAGCGGGCACGCACCGGAACGCGACTTCCTCGAACACATCGTCTTCCTTAGCGAGGCTTTGGAACTGCCCATCAAGCAGCCCAATGGCCAGGGCATCATCGAAATGGCGCAGTTCACGCCGACGATGGGCAACGTGTTCACCCAGGACTTCGAGAACACCAACCCTTTCTGGCAGTTTATCCCCGGCCAGAACGGTAACGGCGCCGGCCCCAACGCGGGATCTTTCGTGTCCATCACCCCCGCCGCCTTCAACACAGCGGTAGGTCTCGTCATGCAGCACGTCCAGTCCGGCATCGGCTGGATCGCGGCGGCCAATACCACCAGCCACATGAGCACGAGTTCCAGCAGTTCTCTGTTCACCGCCAGTGTGACCCACAAGGAAAAGGCCAATACCGCCCCCGTCTGGACCGCCGTGCTCCCTGAAGGCGCGGCACCCGGTCAGCAGGAAGGCTACCTGTTACCCGTCCCAGGGTCTTCCGCTTCCACCCCGCAGGCCGCCGTCGCCTCGCTCAACGTCAGCCAGGACGCCCAGACCATCGGCGGGCTCACCAACGCCACGGCGCAGTTCGGACCGTCCAATTACCTGGGTCAACTTGAGGTAAATGGCGGGTATGTCTATGTCCCTGCTGGGGCCGGGGCATCGTTGCCTACGGCCGCGTTCCAGAGCTTTTTTCATTCCACAACTAAAAGCGGGTTCACGGGGCTGTTCTTCGATATTATCCTGGCGGTGGTTTCGGCGGTTACGGCGGGGGTGGCTTTGCCTGCCATTGGTCCTGCGGTAGCGGCGCTTAGCGGGTTCCTCACCGGCATGCTCTATGATGTCGTGGCTAATGGCGGGCCTGGATTCACCAGTCTCCAGGAGCATCTTGTCGGCGGCAACTGCGGCGCTGGTGGGAATCGGAATTGCGTGGCTGGCCCTCCGGTAGCCATGAGCGCGGCATACACATCGGCCCAAGAGTTCGACGGCTACCAAGAAGGTTACACTAACTCGGATACCAATCCGACCAGCACCAACGGCAATCAATGGGATTATTTGCCGCAAACGGCATCCGAAGTGGAACAGTCGCCACAGAATGTGCAGGGTGGCTTTGGTCAGGGTTATCAACAGACTACCATCACCCCCGCCCAGGCGCAAAAAGGAGAAACGCTCTCCGATATGGCCAATCAGGCACAGAAAACTGGAAGCGGGTATATCAACTTTGGGAGTAATACGGGCGGGATAACAGGGACTGGCATCCCATAGCATAATGGCGACGATATTCCTCGTCGCCATTATTTTAATCGCAACTAACTCGGCCTTTGCGGGGCCGTCTCCAGATTACATCAACGCGTGAATAAATTGGTCTTCATTGACCATCTTGCTTATCCCGTCGTTCAGTAGTCCGTTAATCGACCCATAGATTCCCGTAGAAAGGAAGCTGCT
>DAIAVG010000224.1 GCA_027445725.1 Acidithiobacillus sp. | reverse complement strand
ATTTTGGAGGAAACCGACATCGCCGGACTCAACGAGGTCGATGCGGGCTCTTTTCGCAGCCAGTATGTCAATCAGGCGGGTTTTCTCGCTGACCGCGCCCATTTCCCTTACTGGGCGCAACAGCGTACCCGTGACTTTGGCGACTTCGCCCAGCACAGCAACAGCATCCTCTCCCGCTGGCCCATTGAAGAGACCATAGCGCATTCCCTGCCGAGCTTTATGAAAGGGCGCGGCATGCTGGAAAACCGGCTCAATGTTGGCGGAAGAGCCCTGACAGTGATCATTACCCACCTCGGCCTCGGCCGTCACGCGCGCCTCAGTCAGATACGCGATCTCGCCCAACGCCTGCGTGGACGCCCGAATCTCATTCTCATGGGCGACCTGAACTGCACGGCACGCTCCCCGGAAATACGCCTGCTGCTCAACGAAAGTGGCCTGCAGGCGCCGCCCTGGAGTCCTCCCACTTTCCCGAGTTGGTCACCGCGATTTTCCTTCGATCATATCCTCTGCAGCCCGGACCTGGAATTTACAGCGATTGAAACTGTCACCGAACCGCTCTCCGATCACCTCGCCCTCAAGGCGAAACTGCGCTGGGACTCGGCGATAGCGGCAGATGCAAAGCCCCAGTGACGGTAAAAGGTATCCGCATATCGAGCATGCCGGTCACCAGATAACCTTTGACTGCATAGGGGAGCCCAGCCCTGGCGCTGACACTGCCGAGATCCCCCAACAATGTCAGAAAATTGCCCGTGACCGGTATGTTCACCGTGGCACTGCCGTAGGCGGGCACATCGACCGGCTTATCCAGCAAACCGTAAGCCACCTGCCGATCCTGCACATACAGACGCGCCTCCCCCGCCCTGGCATGGAGCGCACGGTCATTGGGGTTGCTGACCTTGAGCGACAGCAAAAACGTCTGCGAGACCAGCCCCACCGACTCCGGCTGGATACCCAGTAACTGTACCTTCGGATGGTGCACAGGAAACGCGCTGCAGGCGCTGAGCGGCAGCGCGACCAGCAGCAGCGTGGGCCAGCGCCGAAACCATTGGGTGAAGCCGGAACTTCGTGCAACAATAGTCATCCCTGTACTCCTGCAAACGCCAGTCGCCGAGTATAACCCAAGGAATGACCGAGAAAAGCCCAGACCCGCGCATGACGGAAAGTAAACCACAGCAACCGAACTGGGAACGCGACGGCCAGACGCTGCGCCTGAGCGGGCGCTGGACCCTGCGGAGTCTCGGCGGCAATTTTGCAGCGCAAGAAGCGGCACTACGGAACATCAGTCCGGAAACACTGTGGGACCTCACCGCCATCGAGGCCCTCGACAGTGCCGGGGCACTCCTGCTCTGGCAGGCCTGGGACCGCCAACTGCCGGAAAATATCCGGATGGAAGACCAGCAACGCAGTATTTTCGCCCGTCTGGCGCAGATTCAGCCGATTACCACTCCGCCCCGGCGCCCCTGGCACTTTCTTGACCAACTTGGTACATCCCTGATCGAAACGGGACGCGACCTCTGGGGACTTTTTCTGCTCCTGGGCGCCCTTTTGCTGGAGTTCGGGCGCGGACTGCGCCACCCGCGCAGCTTTCCGTGGCGCGAAATCTCCGCCACCATCGTCAATACTGGTCCGAACTCACTGCCCATCCTTACCCTGATCGGCTTCCTCATCGGCGTGGTGATTTCTTTTCAGTCGGCCTCGACACTCGCCCAATACGGCGCCAATATTTACATCGTCAACATTGCCGGCCTGAGCATCCTGCGTGAGTTCGGGCCGTTGATCACCGCGATCATTCTTTCGGGGCGTTCCGGCTCCGCGTTCACCGCGCAAATCGGCGGCATGTGTGTAACCGAAGAACTGGACGCCCTGCGCACTTTCGGTATCCCCCCGATCCGCCGCCTGATTCTGCCCAAGGTCATCGCCCTGGCGCTGGTCATGCCACTGCTCGTCCTCTGGACCGACGTGGTGGGACTCTTCGGGGCCATGCTCGTGGCCAAAGTGGAGCTCGGCATCGGCACCACCTTCTTCATCCAACAAATGCCCATCGCGGTCCTCAGTTTTAACCTGTGGCTGGGCATTGCCAAAGGGGCGATCTTCGGCGTCCTTATTGCGTGGATCGCGGGCTTTCATGGCCTCAAAGTAAAGCCCAACACCACTAGCCTGAGCCGGGAAACTACTAACTCAGTAGTCGTGTCCATCACCCTGGTTATCCTCATCGATGCCATCCTTGCCCTGGTCTTTTCCAATACGGGAATTACCAACTGATGGCCCGCCCCGACGCCATCATCCTGACCGACATCGCCACCCGGTTCGGAACCCATTGGATTCAGCGGCATCTTGATCTGACCATACATTGTGGCGAGATACTCGCCATCGTCGGTGGCAGCGGTACCGGCAAAACCACGCTGCTGCGCGCCATGATGGGCCTCGTTCCCATCGCCGAAGGGCAGATGACCATTCTTGGCGAAAATCCGCAAGCGCTCAATCTGCGCGAACAGATTGCCCTGCGCCAGCGCTGGGGAGTGCTTTTTCAGCAAGGTGCCCTGTTCAGCGCCCTGACGGTTTTTGAAAACATCGCCTTTCCGCTGCACGAGTGGGGCCACTTGACTCGCGCCGAAATCAGCAATCTGGTGGCCCTGAAGCTGCAAATGGTGGGTCTGAATCCCGGTGACGCATGGAAATTACCCGCCGAATTATCGGGCGGAATGATCAAGCGGGTCGCCCTCGCCCGTGCGCTGGCTATGGAGGCGGAAATCCTCTTTCTCGATGAACCCACCTCCGGACTCGACCCCATCGCCGCCGCCGAATTTGACGCTCTGCTCCGCCAGGTCCACGGCGACGTCGGCTTCACCGTCGTTATGATCAGCCATGACCTCGACAGCCTTGCCGCCACGGCGGACCGCGTCGCCGTGCTCGCCGACGGCAAGGTGCTGACGGTGGGGCCGCTCACCGAGATTCAGCAGGTGGACCATCCTTATATCCGTGAGTTCTTCCACGGGGAGCGCGGCGAACGCCTGCTGGCCGGTCTCCGGGCCACCGGCAAATGTTAAGCGCCGATACCTGATTTCAATCTGCTGCCGGAACCACTTCCCTGTTTCCCCAACGCCATCCGATCCGGTTCGGCAGCCCCAATTGGTCCAGAATCCTCGCCACAATAAAATCCACCAGGTCTTCGATTTTTTGCGGACGATGGTAAAAACCAGGGCTCGCTGGCAAAATCCGCACCCCCATCCGCGCCAGCGTCAGCATATTTTCCAGATGAATCGTGGAGATGGGACTTTCGCGGGGCACCAGAATGAGTTTCAGGCCTTCCTTCAGCATCACATCTGCGGCGCGCTCAATCA
>DAIAVG010000223.1 GCA_027445725.1 Acidithiobacillus sp. | reverse complement strand
CTCGTCGAGGATGTCATCCTGCACCTGAAAAGCCAGTCCGACGCGGTCGGCGTAACGCAACAGCGTCGTGCCGACGGCGGTCTGCTCGTCGGTTTCGGCGGCACAGAGCGCCAACTGTATGGCGCAGCGAATGAGCATGCCCGTTTTGTGCAGGTGCATTTGCTCCAGTGCGGGCAAGGCCAATTCATGCCCCACGGCGGCCAGATCAATGGCCTGCCCACCTACCATACCGCGCGAGCCAGAGGCCTGCGCGAGAGTCGCCAGCATCTGCACCTGCCATTCAGCCGCCACTCCCCAACCCGGCTCAGCCAACACCTGGAAGGCCTGCGCCTGCAAAGCATCGCCCACGAGAATGGCGGTGGCTTCGTCATAAGCGCGATGGCAGGTAGGCTGACCCCGGCGCAAGTCATCATTATCCATGGCCGGGAGATCGTCGTGCACGAGCGAATAGGCGTGAATCATTTCCAACGCCGCCGCGGGGCGGTCCAGATGCTCCAGTGGCACACCCAGGCAGGCACCCGTCGCGTACACCAGCAAGGGACGGATGCGCTTGCCGCCACCCAGCGTACTGTAACGCATGGCGTCATGCAGACGCGCGGGCAGTATGTGCGCCGCAGGCAGCAGTGTCCCCAGAACGCTTTCGGTGCGCTGTACCGAGCGCGTCCGGAACCGCGCAAAAGTTTCATTATTCACAGCGGCATCCAAGGTCATACGTCTTCTTCCTGAGTAAGCGGAGTGGAAACCGCGTCCTCTCCGAGTAATATTTCCACGGTCTGCCGGGCATTTTGTAACTGCGCCTCGGCGTGCTTGGATAGTTCCATGCCGCGCTGGAAAAGGGCGACAGAGTCTTCCAGACCCAACTGCCCACCTTCCAGGCGGCGAACGGTCTCTTCCAAGGCATCCAAGGTGCTTGCGAAGTCTGCGGGGGCTTCCACGGGGGACGATTCATCGTTTATGCGCTTTTCCATGTTCGCCAATTAAACACTAGGCCCAGTCCTCGGGGCAAGGGATAACGAAGATTCAGACTGGACGGTACGTTCGCCAGACCCTAAAATCCGTGCCGTCCATATCTTAAAGGCTTCAGCCATGTTTCTGCAAAAGGTCGGGAGTGCTCCGAACGTAGCCGGAGATGTCACCCGCTTCGAGGTGCTCGGCGCCATCAGCGTGTCACATTTTCTCAATGACAGCATTCAGTCGCTAATGCTGGCGGTGTATCCGCTGTTCAAAAGTAATTTTGACTTGAGTTTTGCGCAGATCGGGTTGATTACTCTGGCCTATCAGTTGACCGCATCCATCATTCAACCATTGGTCGGGCGTTTTACCGATCGCCATCCCATGCCCTACTCATTGCCCTTCGGCATGCTGTTTACCTTTGGCGGACTATTATTGCTATCCGTGGCTCCGAATTATGAAGTGCTGTTATTGGCGGCGGCATTGGTGGGCCTGGGTTCATCGGTATTCCATCCGGAATCCTCGCGGGTGGCGAGGATGGCCTCTGGCGGGCGCCACGGGCTGGCGCAGTCCATCTTTCAGGTGGGTGGTAATGTGGGCTCGGCGGTGGGTCCATTGCTGGCCGCCTTTATTGTCATGCCTAACGGTCAACACAGCCTGTCGTGGTTTTCACTGACGGCGTTACTGGCCATCGTGATTCTTTCTTTTGTGGGGCGCTGGTATCAGCGTCAGCACCGTCAGCCCAAAAGGCCAGCGGCAAAGATCGTGGCGCCATTGCTGCCTCCCAAACTGGTGCGACGCAGCATTATCATTCTGGTCGTGCTGATGTTCTCCAAGTTTCTGTATCTGACCAGCATCAGCAGCTACCTGATTTTCTACCTGATGCAGCGCTTTCATATCGTGACGCAGGAAGCGCAGATGCACCTTTTCATTTTCCTCGCGGCGGTGGCAGCAGGGACATTGATGGGTGGACCGATTGGTGACCGGATTGGCCGCAAGAAGGTGATTTGGGTCTCTTTGCTGGGGATCGCGCCCTTCACCCTCGCCTTGCCCTATGTGGGCCTGACCCTGAGTGCTATTTTGACAATGATTATCGGTTTTCTGCTGGCTTCGGCCTTCCCAGCCATTGTGGTGTACGCGCAAGAATTGGTGCCCGGCAAGGTCGGGACTGTCTCCGGTCTGTTTTTCGGGCTGGCTTTTGGTCTGGGCGGGGTGGGTGCCGCATTGCTGGGGGAACTGGCAGACGTCTGGAGTATCCAGGTGGTGTATCAGATATGCGCTTTCCTGCCTTTGCTCGGTGTGCTGGCCGGATTTCTGCCCCACATATCCAGTGTGCGGGAGCAGGCGGCCTGAGTACGGCGCGCCGCCTTTACTCGGGGCTGTCGATGATTCAAGCTTACGCCCAGTGCCTGCGGAGCGTGGGCGGGTTGAATTGCGTGGGGCGGCGTTGCCGCGAGGTTAGGACGATTGGCCATCGCTGAACACAAGTTTTATTTTCTGGTTCCGGAGGAAAAGCCCCACTGGAGTGAGGGCCTACTGCCCTGGTTGCTGCTCTCCGCCCTGCTTATGGCGGCGGGTATTGTTTTCTTTGTACATATTCAGACGCCAAAAATGCAGTCGTTACCGAATCAAACAACGGTCCACAAGACCTTCCACATCATGCCGAAACCCATTCGACCCCAGGCGCCCAGTCCAGCCAGGCCCAGAGTCGTGCCGCCCAGCAGGCCGGTAGTAGTGCCACATCGGGTTGTGCCCGCCGCACATCCGCAGCCGAGACTGCGATCGGTGCCACAACCCCGCCGTGCCCCGGCGCGAACGCATTCTCTGCCGCAGCGGGTGACACCAGAGATGACGCCGGCATCTCCCAGTGCGCAGCCCCAGCCTTTGCCCCGTATCAGCATCGGCAGGCTGGAGCAACAAATGGATCAGGTGGCCCGCGCCGCAACGGCCAGCCCGCCGTTACCGAAGTTTGAGAACCCAAAGGGACCGGTGGCGGATTTTTATATCGCCGGATGGATACAAAAACTGGAGCGGATCGGCGATCTCAATTACCCGGGAGAGATGGTCGGGCGGCTTAAGGTTAAAGTGGTACTGAATCCGCAGGGAGACCTTCAACGCATCATCATGGAGCAGTCGTCGGGGAACAAAGCCCTGGATGCGGCAGCGGAACGGATTATCCGGCTCTCCTTCCCGTATATGCCGTTCTCAAAGCAGCTCGCAGAGCAAACCCGTAAGATAGAAATTCCGCTGAACATGCATTTTCTGGGGGTGCGGCATGTGTCGGCCTGGCATTGATCTCATCGGTGATGACCACGAAGCGTCCGCTCCTGACCACCGATGTGACAATCAGTGCGTTGTATCCGGCTGAGCGGAGATTTCTTCGCGGACTTTGTCCATATCCAGTG
>DAIAVG010000222.1 GCA_027445725.1 Acidithiobacillus sp. | reverse complement strand
TGGCAGAAAACAGAAACATTGTTTTTTCGGATATTCATTCACGAGAAATGGTCTGCTGTTGAGCATACCCGCTGATCCGTGGGAGTGCCCTGGCGGGCATTCGCAGGAGTGTGGTTATGCGCTGTCTATATTTATGGGTGATTATTGCTCTTTTCCTGATGGCAACATGCCCCTCTGCCCATGCCGACGAAGCAGTGGCCACACAATCCTTCTGGGCCGGCCTTAGCACGAAAGCCAAATTTCAGGGAGAAGTCGTCAGTAATCTGGCGGGGGGCTTGGCATCGGGCAGCGTGGGAAACACGCTGTTCATCGGTGGATTTTCCTGGGACAGTGAGAGAGCGGGAGAGTGGCATGGCGGTAAGGTCGTCATAAACTTTCTCGCAGTCGATACCGGCAACCCGGAAGCGTATGTTGGCGATATTCAGGGCGTCAGCAATTGAATTGACTGATGCGGCGATTTTGTGGACGATTTGGGCACCGACTCGCTGGATACCGAGGAATTGGTGATGGCGCTGGAAGAAGAATTTGACTGCGACATGCCAGATGATGCGACAAACATCGGGACAGTTGGGGATGTCGTGAACTACTTTACGTCACACGTAGCTCCTTTGAGCCTAAATGATTAACCACCAAAATCTGCATAAAAATCAATTGGTTGTTACGGCATGGGCACCCGTTCCCGATGGCGTCCGGAATCCGCCACCGGCACCCGCATCGTCACCAACCCTTAACCCACGACCACCCTCACACTCCCAATATGCACCATCTGCATGAATGAAGGCCTTAGGAGATTTCTATGACCTCCGGGCTGTTCGGGGCCGAACCGCCGTGGCACACACACCCTTCCCCTTGGGCAGCGGTCACCAACTCATGCAGGATACCGCATTCGGCGGTGGTATGCCGCCCGTGGCAGCATCCGCGCAGTTGCTCAAGCTGCCTCGCCAGCGCTTGTAGCGATTGGAGCCGTCCCTGTACATGAGCCAGATGCGTATTGATCAACCGATCCACGTCCAGGCAATCGTCCAGCGGATGATCCAGCAGATGCAAGAGTCGCTGCACGTCCGCGAGTGGCATGTCCAGCGCCCGACAGTGGCGAATAAAGGCAAGCCGTTCCAGATGCGCGGGGCCATAAGCTCGATAGCCGTTCGCCCGCCGAACTGGCGCGGGCAAGAGGCCTATCCGTTCATAATAACGGATGGTCTCTGGATCCACGCCCGTGGCCTGCCTAAGTTCGCCAATTCGCATATCATCCCCCCAAAACGAGCAGTATAAATCCTTGACCATGTAGTGACTACAAGGTTTTTAATGGTCATTCATTCGGATTTTTTCGGGGAAGGATGATGTATGGCACACGACCAACATGACGATCATGACCATGCCGACCATACCACTGGTCACCAGCAGACCCACGGCCACGCGCATGGGCATAATCATACCCATGGCCCGGCGGACTACGGCCGTGCCTTCGCCATCGGGGTGGCGCTCAATCTGAGCTTCGTGCTGGTTGAGGCCGTGTTCGGGGTGATGGGACATTCCTTGGCCTTGCTGGCGGATGCCGGCCATAACCTCAGTGACGTGCTGGCCATGCTGATGGCCTGGGGCGCCACTGCCCTGGCCCGCCGTCCACCTTCAGTCCGTTTCACCTACGGGTTGCGCAGTTCGTCTATCCTGACGGCACTGGCCAACGCCGTATTCCTGTTGGTGGTAACTGGCGGGATTGCCTGGGAAGCGATTCAGCGTCTGCTGCATCCAGCTCCGGTAGACAGCGGTATCGTGATCGGTGTGGCGGCTTTCGGGGTGCTGATCAATACCGGGACGGCGCTGCTGTTCATAGCGGGGCGCAAGGGTGATCTGAATGTCCGGGCAGCCTTTTTGCACATGGCGAGCGACGCTGTCGTCTCGCTTGGCGTGGTCATCGCCGGGATCGTGATGCTCTTTACGCACTGGTTTTGGCTGGATTCCACGGTGAGTCTGCTCATCAGTGCGGTGATCGTGATCGCCACCTGGGGGTTATTGAGGGATTCCACCCAGTTGGCCCTGCATGGCGTGCCAGAAGGCATTGAAACCCAGGCGGTACGCGCCTATCTCGCCGCCCTGCCGAATGTGGTGGCGGTGCATGACCTGCACATCTGGGCCATGAGCACCACGGAAACGGCGCTGACCGCGCATCTGGTCATGCCGAACGGCTATCCGGGGGACGCACTTCTGAACCGAATCAGCGATGAATTGCAGGCGCGCTTTCGTATCGACCATCCCACCTTGCAGGTGGAGACAGGCGATCCGGCCCATCCATGCGCACTGGCTCCAGATCATCGGGTTTGAGATTCCCCGTCTGGAAGCACTAACGACTGAGGGTTCCTCGGGGGGCGCATGAACCGATGCGTGCCCGAGAATGACCGCCATGGATCACGGTGTCTTGGAGCACATTGACAAAGGGCGGGGGTTCTTTTAGTTTAGTGGTTGCAAATTCTATTAACTAGCGAACAGTCGAGGTGCCCCATGTTTTTCAAACAACGCAGCAATGCTGATGGTACCCTGTCCTATTTCTACGGATGTGGCAGCAAGGGTTCGGCGGTGGCGGTGGATGTCGTGGCTGGCGATGAGCAGTGGTTTCTGGATGAAGCGCAAAAGGCCGCCGTGCGGATCAGTTTTGTGATTGACACGCACATCCATGCCGATCATTTTTCCGGCGGCCGGAAGCTGGCGGAACTGGCGGATGCACCCTACTGCCTGCACGAAAGCGACGTGGGCAAGGTCCATTTCCCGATCCGCGGGCTCAAGGACGACGAGGTGCTGGAGAGCGGTAATGTCATCACCAGAGTTCTGCATACCCCCGGTCATACCGCCGACAGCATCTGCCTGCTGGTCAGTGACCTGCGGCGCAGCGCCGACCCCTGGTTCGTGCTCACCGGCGACACCCTCTTTGTCAGTGGCGTCGGTCGGCCCGATTTGGGGGGAACGCCGGAGGAAATGGCGGGCCGGATCTTCGACAGCATCCACAACAAACTCCTCACCCTGCCCGACGACCTGGAAATATTCCCCGGCCATGCGGCGGGCAGTGTCTGTGGTGCGGGGCTGTCCGGCAAGCCGTCCTCCACCATCGGCTTCGAGAAGCGCTGGGACCCCTATCTGTCCATGACCGACCGGGACGCCTTCATCCGCGAACTCACTGCGAATATCCCGGAGCGGCCGGCGGAGATGGCGCGCATCGTGGCGGCCAATCTAGGGGCGGCGGCATGAGCGCGGAGACGGTGCGCTTCGCCCTCTTTGCCGAGGTCTTTGCGGCGCTGGCTCATCCCAAGCGCTTGGAGATGATCCACTACCTGGGAGAACGGCAGCATACGGCGGGGGAGTTGAC
>DAIAVG010000221.1 GCA_027445725.1 Acidithiobacillus sp. | reverse complement strand
ATGTTGGGAATAATACCCTGGCTTTGGATGGAGCAGCCCGCCGGGGTGTAATAGAGTGCGGTAGTCAGTTTGAGGGCACCGCCATTGCTCAGCGGCATCACCGTTTGCACCGATCCCTTGCCAAAGCTGCGCTGGCCCATGACCAGAGCACGGCGGTCATCCTTGAGGGCGCCGGTGACAATTTCGGCCGCCGAGGCCGAGCCGCCATTGATGAGCACAATCATGGGCGCGCCGTGGAGATAGTCTGGGCCATGGGCGGAGAAGCGCATGTCGCTGTTGGCGGTACGGCCTTTGGTGTAGACGATCAGCCCTTTGTTCAGGAAGGTATTCGCCGTCTCGACCCCGGCCCCGAGCACCCCACCCGGATTATTGCGCAGGTCGAGGATCAAGCCTTTGAGATGCCCGTTGGCCTCCTGCTCCAGGTGCTCTACGGCCTTGCGGGTCGCACTGCCGGTGTTTTCCTGGAACTGACTGATACGGATGTAGCCAATGCCGGGTGCAAGCATGGCAGCGCGCACACTCTGCACCTTGATGATGGCGCGGGTCAGGGTGAAGTGCAGGGGCTGGGCCTGATGGGGCCGCAAAATGGTCAGGGTTACCTGCGTACCGGGTTTGCCCCGCATCATATCCACGGTCTTTTGCAGGCTGACGCCCTGCAGGGCCTTACCGTCAATTTTGATGATGAGGTCGCCTGATTCGATGCCCGCCTTTGCTGCCGGAGTACCGTCGATGGGGGCAACGACTTTAAGTACCCCATGATCACCCGTTACCTCGATACCCAGCCCGCCAAATTTGCCATTGGTGAGCACTTGCATCTCTTTGAATTCTTTTGGCGTCAGATAGGCAGAGTGGGGGTCCAGGGCGCTGACCATGCCATTGATGGCGCCATCCATCAGTTTCTTGTCGGAAGTGGGATCGACGTAATTGGATTTGACGATCTCGAAGACCTGACTGAAGGTCTGGATTTGTTCCAGCGGGATTCCATCCTGATCCTTAGCCGCATAAACGGTGACCGCAAAACTGATGCTGACGCCCAGAACGAGCCCGACACCGATGCCCAGCAAAGTACTGCGGCGCGGTTTAGGGAAGCGGAAAGCGGACATGGATGAAGTCTCCGAGGGTGCAACGGCAACCCGTGAATATTTGCGGTAAAAGGAAGGCGACCGGCAACATGGTGCATCTCATAAAGGTCAAGTCATTCCTCAATTGTGAATGTAGTCCAAGGGATTAACAGGATGTCCTGCGTTACGCATCTCAAAATAGAGGCCATCGTTCCCCAATTCCCCACCGCTGCCGACACTGCCTACCTGGCGACCTGCAGAGACCTGTTCTCCGACGTGGACAAGGGTAGCGCCCAAGTGCCCGTATATAGCTAATAAGCTGTGTGCGATTTGCACGATGACAATCTGTCCATAGCCCCGTAAAGGTCCCGCATAAAGTACCATGCCGGGCGCAATGGCGCGAACTGGTGTCCCTACTGCGGCCTGGAAGGTAATGCCCTGCCAGTCGAGTCCGCCAGTCACCCGCGGCGCACCAAAACGAGCGCTGATAGGCCCGCTTACCGGTGCGGGGTAGTTACCGTGGCCGACGATGGGCGTGGCAGGCAATGCGGGTGTGGGCGCCGCCGCTATCACTGGCGGGCGAACGACGGTGGTGGGCGGTTGCTTTTGCGCGTTTGCCGCACGTTGAACCTGCTGTGCCCGCGCTGTTTCCCGCTCCCGCCGCACGCGCTGTTCTGCCTGTTTTTTCTGGACCAGACGACGTTGCTCAACGGCCTGCCGTCGTGCGGCGATTGCCACTGCACGACGGGCCGCCGCTTCGGCTTCGACCTTGCGCTGCGCTTCGGCGGCAGCCGCAGCGGCCGCTTTGGCGCGGGCGACCTCTTCCTGATGGCGGAACTGTACGAGCAGACGGCCCACCAATCCGTCGAGAATATTGGCATTCGCCTGCAGTTCGGAAATCTTCGTCTTGTCGGCGGCAATGCGGTTTGCCAATTGATTTTCCAGTGCGGCTTGGTGCTGGCGCTGTTGCTGGAGGGTTTGCTCTTGAGCACCGACTTGCCGCGCCAATTGGGCGAGGTGCGTTTCGTGGGTTTGCACCTCGTGCTTGGTCTTCAGTATTTGTTGCGCGGTGTCTTGCGTCTTGATAATAAGTGTACTGCGCGCCTTGGCCAGGGACTCATAAAAGACGCTCATACGCCCCAGTTCTCCCGGACGTTCCGTTTGCAGCCAGACGGCCAGCGGCGTGACACCACCCAGCGTGTAGGCGGCACGTAACTGCTGGGCGAGAATGCCTTTTTGCTGAGCCAGTTCGGCCTGGAGTGCACTGATTTTTGCCCGCAGGTCAGCAATCTGCGCTTGTGCCTGGTGCTGCTGCTGCTGAATACCGGCCAGCTTTTTCTGCGTCGAAACAACCCGTTGATTAATGGCTATTATTTCTTCGCGCAGCTGTGCCTGGGTTTTCTGCCCCGCCGCGAGGTGCGCCTGCATCTGCCCCAAATTCTCGTGGATATGCTCCAGCTTTTGCCGACTGTTTTGTATTTTCTCTTGCAACGTTGCCGCTCCTCCTCCCACCGGGAGGAGAATGGTCAAAGCAAGCAGTGCGCCGATGCGGGGATGGGACAAAAGCGACATGGCTTAGAAGGTCTGCACCAGGTTTTTCCCGCCCATCTCAGGAGGCACCGGCAGGCCCATGAGCTGAAGCAGAGTGGGGGCCAGATCTTCCAGAGCACCCCCGGATAGAATCTCAGCAGAACGCCCGATATAAAGCAGGGGCACCGGATTGTGGGTATGGGAGGTGTGTGCCTGGCCGCTATCGACGTCCAGCATTTGTTCAACGTTGCCATGATCGGCAGTGATCAGCACTTCGCCGCCTACGGCGCGCACGGCGCTGACAATACGACCCAGGCTGCGGTCTACCGCTTCCACTGCAGCAATGGCGGCAGCCAGTTTGCCACTGTGGCCGACCATGTCAGGATTGGCGATATTGCAGATGATGGCATCGTAATGGCGACTTTCAATACGGGTGACCAGCGTATCGGTCAGTTCGTTCACGCTCATTTCTGGCTGCAGATCGTAGGTGGTGACCTTGGGGGAGGGAATCAACACCCGATCCTCACCGGGGAAGACCTTTTCGTCGCCGCCATTTAAAAAGAAGGTGACGTGGGCGTATTTTTCGGTTTCGGCGATGCGCAACTGATGCAAGCCGAATTGCGATACCCATTCGCCAAAGGTATTTTTCAGGCGGGTGGGAGGGTAAGCGACATGCACGTCAAAGCGCTCACTGTATTCTGTAAGGGTAACGAAGTCTGCGAGATGGGGTATCGCCTGCCGCGTAAAACCATCGAAGTCTGCTTCAAT